>NZ_JBHVFF010000010.1:0-64085 GCF_042801895.1 Streptomyces sp. NPDC057543
CGCCGGGTTGTCGGGGTCGTGGCGCGGTACCGCGCTGGTCCGCTCGTCCTCCCCGGGGGCGCGGGGGGAGCTCGCCTGGGGGGGCGCGGCACGGCCGGCCGGGCCGCTCGGGCCGGCCGTGCCGGCGGAGGTGCGCAGGCCGGGGGAGAGCGCGCGTCCCTGGGCGGCGTGGCGGGAGGAGACCTTCGTGGTGACGGCCCGCAGGGTGCGGGTCCGGCCGGACTCCCGGACCGTCAGGTCGAGGTCGACGGGCCGGGCCGTGTTGCTCTCACCGGGCTGCAGCAGAGTGCCTTTGCCGTCGGCCCACCGCTGGTGGGAGACGAGCGCCGTGCCGAGCGTGGACACCTGGGTGTCCTTGCCGGCCTCCGGCATGCGGCTCACCCCGGCCGGGGCGGCCGTCCGCGGGGCGCTGCTGGGACCCGTCACGTAGACGGTCGTGCGGCTGCGGGTCACGCCGAGCCGGGTCAGCGGGCCGCTGGCCACGGAGACCGGGCGGGCCTTCGCGGCGTCGGGGCGCTTCAGCGCCGGGGCGCCCAGGTGCCGGGCGGTGGCGGTGTTGCCCCGGTGATCGAGGTAGAGCAGACCGCCGCGGGCGTCCGGGGTGAGGCGGAAGGGGACGCTGTCGGTGCGGGCGACGGTGGTGGCGTGGCCGGTCGTGTCGAGCGAGACCACCTGGGCGCCGCGGGCAGCCAGGGTGGTGCTGCCCGGGCCGGGGACGGCCGAGGTGACCTGGCCCTTCACCGTGGTGGGCGGGCCGGTGCGCCCGGTGCGAGCGTCCAGGCGCAGCAGCCGGGTGCCGGGCTGCTCGTCGGTACCGGACTGGGTGAGTACCGCGGTGTCGCCGTTGCCGCAACCGGGGTTGTAGTACGAGAGCGAGGAGAGGACGGGCAGCTTGCGCACCGCTCCGGAGGTCAGGTTGACCACGGCCGTGAAGCCGCCACGGGCCATCAGCTCCGGCTTGTTGGTGAAGGTGCGCGGGGCGTAGACGACGACAGCGTAGTGGCCGGAGCCGGTCACGCAGGCGTTGCCGATCCACGCGTCCGCGTCGAAGCCGGGCTCGGCGAGCGTGGCCAGGTTCTTCCACGCGTAACCGGATGAACCGGCCGCAGTCAGCAGGTGGAAGCCGTCAGCATCCCCGCTGGTCGTCCAGGCGACGTCCTGCGAGGTCTGCCACCGCTCCCCGAGGAGCGCGGAACGCTCGCCGGCCGGGACGGAAGTGGGGTGCGAGGACGCGGGTGGTGCGGCCGAGGCGGGCCGGGCCGACGGCTCGGCCGCCCCCGCGGAGGTCGTGGAGAAGACCCCACTCAGCATCACGGCGGCCGTGAGGGCCGCCCATGATGCCCGGGGTCTGGACAGGCGATGACGCACGATGGTGCTCCAAAGTCATGTGCGGGCCCGCCCATGGAGGGCGGGCCCGCACTGCGTGGGCAGACCGCAGACACCCGTGTGCCGGGCACACGGGTGTGGAACTGCGCGCGTGGAAAGGGGTGACGAGAAGGGAAGACGGACCGGGGCCCTTCGCGGACCGGCTGGGAGGCCGCGTGCGGCGGACTCCCGGGGGTTCAGCGGGCCGGGGTTCCCGTCAGAACTTGGTGCTGCAGGTCATCGGGTACTCGTTGCCCTGGAACTTGACGCAGACCCGGTAGTAGTAGCTGGTGCCGCCGAGCATGTTGGACCAGTCGCTGCCGTTGTGGGGGATGGTGACGTTCAGGGAGCGGAGCAGCTTGCCGGCCGAGTCGTACTTCTCGATGTAGCCGGACGAGTTGTAGATCGAATTGCTGGAATTGTCGGTGACCCGGACCCACGCGGCCTGGCAGCCGACCGACCAGCGCAGTTCGGCCTTGCGGGAGTTGTTGGTGATGGTGCGCTGGGTGGACACCTCGGCCGTCTCGCATGCCGTCCCTCTGGGCCCCAGGTTGTCACAGCCGCTACCGCTGCAGCTGGCAGCGTACGAGGTGCCGGCCAGTGGGATGAGGCCCAGCGCCATGGTGGCCGCGGAGACGGTGGCGATACGGATTGCGGTGGTCTTCACGTACTTCTCCTGAAGGACGAGCCGGCCCCGTGCCTGCGACAGCAGACCCCCGGACCGGCGGTGGGCGGACCAGCTGTCGCGGGAGCCGGTCGACCCATCGGCGCGCCGTGTCGCGGAACCAGTCCGCCTGCCGCGCGGGCCCACCGCCTTTGGTGGGCGTGCCGCGGGCGCGGCGCACCGCACGTCGCCTTCCCCCGTGAACCGCCCCGAGAGGCGGCGGACGCCCCTGATCTCCCGGCGTCCGTGGCCGACCTTAGCGTCATGCCGCTGGCATAACCAGGAAAATATTTTGGGCATTTAAAGGTTTATCCGGGCAAGGGTGGTCGATTTTCCATGGGTATTGAACGGAAATAGTCGGCAGCGGATTGGAATTAATCGTGTGTTTCTTTGTCCGTCGATGACGGAAGGCGTCTGACGGTGCGATGCCGACGGGCGGGGCGTCCGGGCGCAGGCGCCCGGGCCGGACGGCCGGCAGGCGTGCAGGCGTGCAGGCGTGCGTCCGGTCGGCCGGATGGGCCGAAGTCGGCTTCCGGCTGCGCGGATTGCCGCGCCGCCCCCTGCCGTGATCGCGGTGCGGCCGCGGCGTCGCTTCGCTCCCGGCTCCGTCTGTTCCGCGAGAAAACGGTCTGGCAAGCACCTGATTGCGCCAGATCAAACTGGATCGAGAGGGGTGCGGCCGGACAGAAATAGATGAATACGTCCGGTTCTTCGGTAAGTTCGCAAGTGAGGCGCGTCGCCGGTATGAGTTCGAGTTCCACCCGCCCCACCATGCAAAGTCGATTTGACCTGCGGAACGTCCCTTTGAGGAGGTCGCGGCAGATCCGTCGCCGCACCGTTTCCTCGCGTGGCCCAAATGAGATGGCCATTACGGCGTTCATCAAGACTCACGGGCGCAAGTCCGGCTCGTGTCAGGTCCGGGGCTCCGGGATGTCCGGTATCCGTAGTCCGGTGACGACCTTCTCGCAGAAGGCGCCGGGTGTGTCGCCCGAGACGTCCTTCTCAGGGCCTCGTGTCCAGATGTGGACGGAGTACTCGACCTTGCCGTCCTTGGTGATGACCTCGAGCTGGAGACCGCGGCTGAGGATTCCGGCAGCCTTGTCGCCCCGGGCGTAGTACTGGACGTCGAGCGTCGAGGCCGGTCGCCCGCCGGGCGTGGCGTGGTGGTCGAGTACGTAGCGGCGCACTTCGCGGCCGACGGCTCGGTAGAAGCCGGCGAGGTCGTTGTCCGAGCCTTCGCGGGGCGGTGATCAGGGGTGACAGCGTTCCGGCCCATGCCGGGGGCGGCGGACCTTCGTCCCGTACGGTAAGCGTCGTCGTGATCGAGCTCGAACGCCGGAACGGTGACCAGCCCTCCACGGCCACATACAGCAGCACACCCCGTGACCACAGGTCCGAGGCGGCATCCGGACGTAAACCGTCACGCGCTCCGGCGCGATGTACTCGGGGGACCGGTGATCGCGCCGGTCTCCGTCAGCGGCGTGGCGCCCTCGATCTGGGCGATGCCGAAATCGGTGAGCGCCACCCCGCCGTTCTCGGCGAGCAGTATGTTGGCGGGTTTGACGTCCCGGTGCAGTACCCCGCCGTGTGCGCCGCAGTCAGTGCGCCGACCACCGCCAGGCCGATCCTCGCCGCCTGCGGCGGGGTGGGCGTGCCCTCCTCCAGGAGGTCTGCCAGGGAACGGCCCCGCACCCAACTCCAAGACGAGCCTGGGCCGTCCCTTCTCCGTGACGACGTCGTGCGGCGTCACGACGGGACGGCCGTGGATCAGGAGGCCAGGCGCGTGAGCGTGTCCTGGAAGGAGACGGTGCTCCTGGGGGGCCGGTTGTGGGGGAGCTTGGCCAGGATCGCGGCCATTCCGCAGGTGTTGGTCACGCCGGAGAACACGAGGCCGGCGCCGACCGCGCCGGACAGCCAGTGCGCCGGCTGCCAGGCGAATCCCGCCAGGAAGCCGACGACGACCAGCGACCCGGCCGCCAGCCGGACCTGGCGGTCCATCGGCCAGGTGGAGCGCGCTCCGGCGGGCCGGTCGACGGGGTGGCCCGCGGCCGCCCAGCCGCTGGTCCCGCCCTCCAGGGTCGCGGCCTCGACCCCCAGGCCGGACAGTTGGGTGCAGGCCTTGGCCGAGCGGTTGCCGGAGGCGCACACCACCAGCAGCGGTGCGAGGGCCGAAGCGCCCTTCAGCGCGTCGGCGGCCTCGTGCAGTCGGTCCAGGGGGATGTTGTGCGCGCCGGGGAGGTGGCCGCCGGCGTACTCGCCGGGAGTGCGGACGTCGATCACGGTGAATTCCGCGTAACGGGCGGACGCCTGGGAGGAGGTCAGGGAGGCGGGGGTGGTCACGGAACAATGCCTTTCGGAAATGGGTTGCCCTCCACGTACGATACCCATAGGGGTATAAGGGTCATATGAGGGAGGATGCGTGGAACTCGACATGTCGGCCGATGAGCTGAAGTCGGCGCTGAACCGGCTTCGGCGGGCGCAGGGCCAGCTCGCCGGCGTGATCAGGATGATCGAGGAGGGGCGGGACTGCGAGGACGTCGTCACGCAGCTGGCCGCCGTCTCCCGCGCCCTGGACCGGGCCGGGTTCTCGATCATCGCGACAGGGCTGCAACAGTGCATGACCAGCGACGATCCGCAGGTGCGGGACTCCGTGCAGATGCGGGCCCGGCTGGAGAAGCTCTTCCTGTCACTGGCCTGATTCCTGTCACTGACCTGAACGGTTGCCCCGTGGGGTGTCACAGCACGGCACCCACTGCCATCGTCACGGCGACGGCCAGCAGCAGAATGCCGAAGACGCGCTGGAGTGTGCCCGGTGCGATCTTGGCGGTCAGGCGTTTGCCGTCCCAGGCGCCCAGAACGGCCGTCGCGATGAACGGCATGATCAGGGTCCAGTCCAGGGTGACATCGGTGGCCGTCCTGGCCGCCAGGGCCACGAGCGCGTTGGCGATGATGACCAGCAGACTCGTGCCGACGGCCGCGCTCATCGGTACGGCCAGCACGGCCACCAGCGCCGGGACGGCGAGGAATCCGCCGCCGACTCCCAGGAATCCGGTGACCGCGCCCAATCCGGCGCCGGCCCCTGCCGCGCGCCCCGCCGAGACCATCCCGTTGCCTGTGGGGGTCCTGCGGCGCAGCATGCGCAGCGCGGCCAGAGCGGCCAGCACGGCGAAGGCCAGGGTGAGCACGGCGGCGGGGATGTGCGCGGACAGCAGTCCCGCCCCGCCGGCGGGCAGGATTCCCGCCGCCGCGAACAGCAGCCCCGCGCGCCAGTTCACGGCTCCCGTCCTCGCGTGGGCCACGAGGGCGGTCAGCGACGTGACGATGACGATGATCAGGCTGGCTGTGGTCGCCTCTGCCGGGCTGAAGCCGAGCAGGTAGATCAGCGCGGGGACCGTCAGGATGCTGCCGCCGGCCCCCAGGGCTCCGAGGGCCAGGCCCACCAGCGCACCGGCGGCCAGGGCCAGCAGGAACGCGGTCATGCGACGGCGCCCGCGAGGCCGTGTGCGTTGTGTGTGGCGCCTGCGAGGCCGCGTGCGTTGGGCGCAGTGCGCCTCGCCGCGCTCCATGCCCTCATGCTGCCCGTCGCATCGGCACAGGGCGCCGGGCGCTCGGCGAGCAGTCGCGGCAGGGGCGCGTGCACGGCCCCGGAGGCGGGGCGACCGCCATCGTGTCGGGAGAAGATCATCTTGCGTTCCTTACGTACTCCCGTCGACCGGGCAGCGGCCCGGACCGAACGGGAAGGTGCAGTCAGTGCTGATCAGGGGCTACGAGGGCGAGTCCCGCGTCCGCGGCTGCGGCGTAGCCGTCGTCGATGGCGACCACGTCCCGTCCGGCGGCGTCCAGCACGGAGGCGGCGATGGCCGCCCGCACACCTCCGGCGCAGTGCACCCGGACGGTGCCCGCGGGCACCTCGTCCAGGCGCTCGTGGATCGGGTGGTCCCGGGGCGGGTCCACGACGACGGCCGCCCGGGCTCCCCCGGCCAGGTAGCTGCGGTTGCCCAGACCTTCGGTCTCCAGGGTGTCGGCAAAGAACACGGCAACCTCCCTCGAAATTTTACCCCCCGGGGTATCTGTCACCTACCGTAACAGAGATACCAGGGGGGGTATTTCGGCGTGGGTGTGCGACGCCCGTCACCCAGCGGTGCTGCGGGTCCCGGCCTCGGCTTGTTCAGGCCGTGGACCCGCAGTCCCCGGGGCTGGTGCCGGGTTCAGACGGCCAGCGGTACGGGCGCCGGGGCGCCGATGCGGCCGGTGCGCGCCAGCCCGTACACGGCGCCGGCGCAGCCCAGCCCGGTCACCGTCAGCGCCGCCCAGGTCAGCCACAGCGCGTGATGGGCGGCGGCGAAGTCCCACAGCGCGCCGGTGGCCAGGTTCCCCAGCGTGATGCCGAGGCCGGAAACGGTGTTGTAGAGGCCGTAGTGCGTGGCCACCAGGCGGTTGCCGGAGAGTGCAACGACGGTGTCCATCTCCAGCGGGTAGACCACCGCACTGCCCGCCGCCAGCAGGACGACGGCCGCCGTCAGGGCCGCCAGCTCGACCGGGGTCCGCCACATCCCCGCACCGGCGGCCGGGGTGAGGGCGAGCGGGGTGAATGCCAGGCCCATCGCGGCCAGCCCGCGCACCATCGCCTGCGAACGGCTCCACCGCGCCTTCGCCCAGGCGGTCAGCCTGAGCTGCCCGGCGACCGCCACCGCGGCGGAGAGCACGAACAAGCCGCTCGTGACCTTCGTGCCGTCGGCCCCGAGCGCGGCGTCGGCGGCCATGGGCAGGGCCAGGTAGACCTGGAAGGTCAGTACGTAGGAGCCGATCATCGCGAGCGAGAACAGCAGGAACGGCCGGTTGGCCACCACCCGGCGCCACTGCGCGAGCATCCCGCCCGCATCCCCGCCGTCCTTGGCGGCGGTGGCGCGGCGGGCAGGCAGCGCGCGGCCCTGGAGCACGGTGAGCGCGGCGAAAATGGCGGCACCGACGGTGCACACCAGGCGGAAGTCGGCTGCCAGCAGGGCGAGTCCTACCAGCGGGCCCAGCAGCATCCCGGCCTGGTAGTAGACGTTGAACGCGGCGAAGGCATCCACCCGCCGCTCGCCGGCCTCGACGGCGAGGTAGGCGCGTACGGCCGGGTTGAACAGGGCCCCGGCGAACCCGGTGGCCGCCGACGCGGCCACCAGGGCGGGCAGGCTGTCGACCCACCCCAGCAGGGCGAACCCGCCGGTGCGCAGCAGGCAGCCGACCATGATCGGGGCCTTGTAGCCGAAGCGGTCGGCGATGGTGCCGCCGATCAGGAACATGCCCTGCTGGGAGAAGTTCCGCACCCCCAGCACAAGGCCTACCGCCCAGGCCGCCAACCCCAGTTGCCCTGCGAGGTGAGCGGCGAGATAGGGCATGAGCATGTAGAACGCGAGGTTGATGGCGAACTGGTTCACCATCAGCAGCCGCACCACCGGAGAAAAGCTCCGGGCCGTCGCCAGCAGCGCTTTCACCGGGCCACCCCCGCCAGCCCGCGCTCCTCGGCGGCCGTGCGGGCGGTCCCGGCCAGCGGATCGAGGACTGTCGTACAGCGGCTCCAGCGTGCGACAACCCGCTCACCGGGATGCGTCAGCTCGTCCGGCACGTCGGCGGGTTCCTGGTCGAGCAACTGGTGGGTACGGCACCAGGCGTCGTCGAATACCGTGCCCACATATCTCTGCGGGCCGTCGGGGAACACCGCGGCGATCCGCGTCTCCGCCGCCGATGTGGCGGCGAGCCGGCGGGCGACCAGCGCGACCGCGCCCACGCTCCACCCGCCCGTCGCGTACCAGGCCCTCGCCAGGGCGCGGGCCGACCAGACCGCCTCACCGGCGGCGACCCAGTGCACCTCGTCGAACAGGGCGTAGTCGACATTGCGCGGATAGATGCTGGAACCCAGCCCTCGCATCAGCCTCGGTGCGGCGGGCTGACCGAAGATCGTGGAGCCGCAGGTGTCGACCCCTACGATTCGTAGGGCGGGGAAGAAGCCGCGCAGCACCCTTCCGATGCCGGCCGAGTGCCCGCCGGTGCCCACGCTGACCACCAGGGTGTCGATGCGGCCGAGCTGGGCGACCAGCTCGTGGGCCAATGGGGCGTAGGCGGCCACGTTGTCCGGGTTGTGGTACTGATCCGGGCACCAGGCGTCCGGCCGTGTCGCCAGCAGCCGGTCGACCTCCTCGCGGCGGGCCTGCTGCCAGCCGCCCACCGGATGCGGCTCGGTCACCACATGCAGTTCGGCGCCGTAGGCGGTGAGCAGGCCACGCATCAGCGGCTCCATGCCGGGGTCGGTGACCACCGCCACCGGATGCCCGAACGTCACCCCGGCCAGCGCCAGGCCCAGCCCCAGGGTGCCGGAAGTGGATTCCACGATCGGCGCTCCCGGCAGCAGTTCGCCGCGTTCGCGTGCGCGGGCCACCATGTACAGCGCGGTGCGGTCCTTGATCCCGCCGGGGTTGTGTCCTTCGAGTTTCGCCCAGAACCCGTGGCCGGCGCTGGTGAACGGCTCACCGACCCACAATAGCGGGGTGTCGCCGACGAGTCCGGCCGGCGTTTGCGCGGCTGGTCCGGACGCGAGCAGCCGGGCAGGTGAAGAGGCAGAAGTAGTGCAGGTGTGCGGAGGATTCATTGTGTGTGGTCTCCCGCGACCCCGCCGTTCGGCGGGCCGCGTGATCGTGACGGCTGTTCAGGACGCGAACGCCACCACGGCACGACGGGGCCATCCGGCCACTCCCGTCACGCCGCGGGGCGGGTCCCGATCACGTCCGCCACACCCCCAGCACCGCCCGTACCCGTTGCTGCTCGCCGTGATTCCCGGACGCACCCGCCTCCGGCGCGCTGCGCAGGGCAACCGCCAGTGGCTCCGGCTCCACCGCGCTCGCGGGCGCGATCGCCTCCGGTGCCGGTGCCACGCACACGTCCCGGGACAGCACACCGGGGTTATCGCCCCCCGCGCATTCGGCGAACCGCAGCCCCCGCTCCCCGGCGCCCGGCGCGGACACCGGACCCGATGCGGGCACAGCGGTCCTGCCCGCGGCCGCGGCCGGGACCGGAAGCGAGTCGGACACGGCCGCGCGCCCGAGATCGGGCCCATGGGCGCAGGCCAGCACGTGCATGAGGGCTGCCAGCACCGCGGCGAGGGCCGCTGTGGCCGCCGATCGGGAGTGACGCCGCAACACGAGCACGTCACGTACGGTACCTGCTTGATTACGTAAAGTGCTTGTTGGGTTCGGCCGCCCGGCCACTGCCAGGCGTGCTCTTCAGGGTCCGTGCCCCTCAGGAGAGAGAAGATGGAACCGAAGGCTCTCTACGGGCGCAGGGCCCGCACCCCACCGGACGCAAGGGGGAGTGATCTTCGATGTTGTACTGGCACGACCACGGCATGGGCGGGTGGGGCTGGTTCGCGATGACGGTCGGCATGGTCCTCTTCTGGGTGCTGCTCATCATCGTCGTCGTCCTGCTCTTCCGCGCATTCGGCCGGAGCCGTCCTGTCGGCGGCGGGCCCCCTGGCGCGCCCGGTTGGCCCGGGCCCGGCTCGTCGTCCGCGGAGCGGATCCTCGCCGAGCGGTACGCACGCGGCGAGATCGACGACGACGAGTACCGGCGTCGCCTGGCCACCCTCCGCGGCTCCCCACCGGGCTCGGCCGAACCATGACCCGCTCGGCCGAACCATGACCCGGCTCCGCTCGCCCACAGGCTTCTGTCATGGGCACACTCCGTCACGTTGTTGATGCCTACCCGCCCGGAGCCGCCCTTCTCCACTCCTCGACGCGTCCGCCGGTGTGACGCCCGGGGCGGTGGCGTCGCTGGTCGGAGTGTGAATACGAACGCGACGCACGCCGCCGCCCCTTCGCCCGCCTACCTCGCGGTGCTGCGCTCACCGGTCGGTCTGGGACTGGCCACTTCTCTTCTGCTCGTCGCCGTGATCGTCACGGACGTACTGTCGCTCGCGTCAGGGGGGTATCTGTACGGTCTGCTGCGCGGCGCGGCGGACGCCCGGGCGGCCCTGCTCTCGGTTCCCGGGATCGAGGACAGGCAACTCGTCTACAACCTCTTCGGCCTGCTCCGGAGCCTGCTGTATCTCACCACCGGAATCGTTTACGTGTGCTGGCTCTACCGCCTGCGCGACAACGCCGAAGTCTTCGCCCCCGGCACTCACCGACGGCACCGCAGCTGGACCGGCTGGGGCTGGCTCGTCCCGGTCGTCAACCTGTGGTTCCCACGTCGGATCACCCTCGACATCTGGAACGCGAGCCGTCCTGAGGGACCGTATGCACCCGATCGGCCGGGCCGTGGCCCGATCAACCTCTGGTGGGGCTTCTGGCTCGCTCAGGGCTTCGTCGCCCTGGTCGGCGGAGCGGTCTACGACATGGCCGAATCAATCGGCACGGCGAACGTGGGAATCGGCCTGCTCACGCTCGCCGACCTCCTCGACATCGCCTGCGCCGTCCTCGCCATCCGACTGGTCCGCAACCTGACGCACATGCAACACGTCAAGGCAATGCATGGGCCGGTCATCCGGTCCGGAGAACCCGTCGGCTGAGGGCGATCCACGGACTCGATCGCGGCAACGGGGGCGTACTTCCGGGGGGCCTCCGGAGAGTCACTTATGGCAACGCTCCGAAGATTTACGGTATTTCATGAGTTTTGCTCTTATTACGGCTTGTACGAGTTGTTGGCCACAGAGGACGGACGTAGTGTCGGTAGTGCCGCAGCAAGAGTCAGGAGCGGCACAGCGACATCCTCCAAAGGAGGCGAAGATGAAGGTACGCAGCATCTTCGACCACAGGGACAGGGACTACGGCGACTACGGACGCGGCGGACGCGGTCGTGGAGGCGACCGCGGCGGACGCGGACGGGACTTCGGCCGGGACTTCGGCCGCCACGGAGGCGGCGGCGGCGGAGGCCGCGGAGGCCGCGGGGGTTACTGACCCGAAAATCCCTGACTCCATCCCCAAGCGAGGCAGGCTCGCGCTTCGGCGCGAGTTTGTCTCGTGGTCTTGGGGCCCGCGACTATGGAGATGTTCCATAGTCCGAGCACCTCTGTGACGTGACGCCCATGCGCCTGCGCAGCTCACCACGGCGCCCAGCGCCCCCCGAAGAGACTTCTCAGGACTCGGTGACGGATATTCCGATCCGCACCGACCCCATCAGCATCATGGTGGCGTTCCGGCGCTTCTGGCCGATGACTGCGGGAGACCGGCGCTGGCTCGTCCTCATCTTCCTGTGCGCCGTCCTCGCCGCCGTCGCCGAGACCATCACCGTGCTGCTGTTCGCCGAACTCACTGACTCGGCGCTGCAGACCGGCTCCGTCAGTGCCTTTTGGAAACCGGCGGGCCAGTGGCTCGCCGTGGCCGTCATCGGCGCGGTGGTGGGATATCTGGGCAACTCGATCGCCGCCTGGACCGCCGAACGCTTCGTGATGCGGCTGCGGGCGCGGGTCTTCAGCCATCTCCAGACCCTCCCGCCGCACTTCTACCAACGCAATCGCCGCGGTGACCTGGTGGAGCGGCTGACCGGCGATGTGGAGGCCATCGAGGCGCTCGTGGTGTCCGGCATCGTCGGGGCGGCCTCGGCCGTGTTCAGCACGCTCTTCTACGCCGCCGCGGCCCTGTGGCTGCGCTGGGACCTGGCCCTCGTCACCTTTCTCATGGTGCCGCTCTTCTGGTTCACGACCAGCCGATTTACCCAGCCCCTGCGCGCGGTGTCCCGGCGTGGCCGCGCCGCCGACGGCGCCATCACGGCGGTCGTCGAGGAGACGCTGGTCAATGTCGTCATGACGCAGGCGTACAACAGGCAGCCCGACGAGGAGGCGCGGCTCTTCGGCAAGGCACGCATCCGGCTGAAGGCAGCGGTGAGGGCCGTCCGCCTCACCGAGTTCTACGAGCAACTCGTCGAAGTCCTCGAAACCTTGTGCGTCCTGACGATCATCGGCCTGGGGGTGTGGGAGATCTCCGCGGACCGGATGACTCTCGGACAGCTCCTGGCCTTCGCCGCCTTCATCGGCTACCTCTACCCGCCGATCCGCTCCCTGGGCCAGCTCGGTCTGACGGCCACCGCCGCGACTGCGGGAGCCGAGCGGCTGCTGGAGATCCTGGACGCCCGACCCGCCGTCACCGACCCGGCCGCCTCCGTGCCCGCCCCGCCCCGGAGCCGTGCGCTCGGCGAGGTGGAGGCGCGCCAGGTCCTCTTCCACTACCCGGACAGCAGCGAGCCCGTTCTCCGGGATCTCTCGTTCACCGCGAACCCCGGGGAACTCCTCGTCATCACCGGCCCCAGCGGCGCCGGCAAGTCGACGCTGGCGGCTCTGCTGCTGAGGTTCTACGACCCGGATGCCGGCAGCATCCGGCTGGACGGCGTGTCCGTGGATCAGCTGCCACTGACCTACTTGCGCCGGAACATCACCCTGTTGCCGCAGGAGACGCTCGTCCTGCACGACACCATTGAGGAGAACATCGCTTGCGGACGCGCCGATGTGACCCACCGTGACGTCGTGGAGGCCGCACGTGCGGCCGACGCCCACGCCTTCATCCGGACCTTGCCGGAGGGATATGACACTGTCATTGCCACGGGCACTTCCCGGCTCTCCGGAGGGCAGTTGCAGCGGATCGCGATCGCCCGCGCCATGCTGCGCGACGCGCCCGTGCTCCTGCTCGACGAGCCCACCACCGGACTGGACAGACTCGCCGCACAGCGCATCCTCGCACCGCTGCGGCGCCTCGCCGAGGGGCGCACCACCATCGTCATCACACACGACCTGGCCCTTGCCGCGGACGCCGACCGCATCCTCGTCCTGGACGAGGGACGCATGGTGGAGTCGGGCACGCACACGCAACTCCTGGGCCGGAACGGTCTGTACGCCACCCTGTTCGAGCGCCGTACCCAACCCTGTAACGGCACCGTGTACCCGTCAGCCCGCCCATCGGGAATCCACTGGCGGTAGGCGGGCACTCACGGGATCCAACTGCGCGGCCGGCCACGCTTCCTGACGCGGCGGCCCGGAGGCGTACGGGCCGTACCCGGTGGCCGCCGGACCGTCGGATGCACGACGGTCGCTACCATCCGCTGTGACCGAAACAGCCGAAACAGCCGAAACAGCCGGAACAGCCGAAGAACCCGCACACCGCCCCCGCATATTCGCCGACCTGACGCCGCTGCGGACCTCCCCCCACTACCGGCGGCTCTGGTTCGGGAACACGGTCTCCTGGATCGGGCAGGGGATGACAGCGCTCGCCGTCTCGCTCCAGGTCTACGACATCACCGGATCCGCCTTCTCGGTCGGGCTCATCGGGTTCTGTTCGTTCCTGCCCCTGGTCGTCTTCGGGCTGTACGGCGGCGCCGTCGCGGATACCGTCGACCGGCGCAAGCTGGGGCTCGCGAGCTCGGCGGGGTCGTTCGTCCTCTCCGTTGCGCTGGCCGCCGTCGCCGTCGCCGGGGTGGAACAGGTGGGGCTGCTGTACGCGATCGTCGCCCTGCAGGCGGCCTGCTTCGCGGTCAACTCACCGGCCCGCAGCTCGATGATCGCCCGGCTGCTGCCGGCCGAGCAGTTGCCCGCCGCCAACGCCCTCACCTCCATGACCGGCACCACCGGCACGCTGGTCGGGCCGATGCTCGGCGGGCTGATCGTCGGCTGGTGGGGATACCGGGCCGCGTACACCGTCGACGCCGTCACCTTCACCGCCTCGCTGTACGCGATGTGGCGGCTGCCCTCGATGCTGCCGGAGCGGGCGGGAGACGCGGGCGCCAAGCGGGCATCCGTCGCGGACGGGCTGCGTTTCCTGGGGACCAGGCCCAATCTGCGCATGACCTTCTTCACCGACCTGTGCGCCATGGTGCTGGCCCATCCCCGGGCGCTGTTCCCCGTCGTCGCCGTGGTCTGGTTCGGCGGTGACGCGAAGACCACCGGACTGCTGGTCGCCGCCCCCGCGCTGGGGGCGCTGCTGGGCGGAGTGTTCTCCGGGTGGCTGGGCCGCGTCCGCCGCCACGGCCTCGCCGTGCTCCTCGCCGTCGCCTGCTGGGGCACCGCCATCGCGCTCTTCGGCCTGACCCGTCAGCTCTGGCTCGGACTGATCTTCCTGGCGCTCGCCGGTGCCGCGGACACCACCTCGATGGTCTTCCGGAACACCATGCTCCAGGCGGCCGTGCCGGACGAGATGCGGGGGCGGCTGCAGGGCGTGTTCATCGTCGTCGTGGCGGGCGGACCCAGGCTCGGCGACTTCGTCGCCGGATCGGTCGCGGACCTGACCTCGCCCGGCCTGGCGGTGACCGGTGGCGGGATCGCCTGCGTCGCCGCCGTGTCGCTGCTGGGGCTGCGGTGGCGCGGATTCGTGCGGTACGACGCCAAGAACCCGCAGCCGTGACGGCTCGGCACCGGACCCTGCTTCCGGACCTCTCTCCCGGACCTCTCTTCCGGATCGGGACGGATCAGGCCTGATCGGGACGGATCCGGCCTGATCCGGGCGAAAGGCCCTGCCCGTAACCGTCAGGCAGACAGTGACCGCTTCATGATCTTGCCCAGGTCGTTGCGGGGCAGCGCCTCCAGGTAACGGACCGTACGCGGGCGCTTGTGCGGGGCCAGCTGGGCGGCCACATGGTCGGCGAGCTCGTCCTTTGCCGGGGGCGCGGCGGGGTCGGCCGGCACCACCCAGGCGACGATGCGCTCGCCCAGATCAGGGTCCGGTTCACCGGTGACGGCGGCCTCGCGGACGCCGGGGTGGTCGAGGAGCGCGTTCTCGATCTCACCGGCACCGATCTTGTACCCGCCGCTCTTGATCAGGTCGGTGGCCTTGCGGCCGACGATCCGTACGTAGCCGTCGGGGTCGCGGGTGGCCATGTCCCCGGTACGGAACCAGCCGTCCTCGGTGAGCGCCGCGGCGGTGGCGTCGGGGCGGTTCAGATAGCCGGTGAAGAGGTTCGGGCCGCGCACCTGGATCTCGCCGATGGTGTCGGGGCCGGTGAGGACGGTGCCGTCCTCCTCGACCAGACGGAGTTCGACGCCGCGCAGGGGTGCGCCGACCGTGCCGGGACGCGGTTCGCCGTCGGCCCGGACGCCGGTGTTCATCAGGGTCTCCGTCATGCCGTACCGCTCGATGACCCGGCGGCCGGTCGCCGCCGCGATCCGCTCGTGGTCGTGGACCGGCAGCGCGGCCGACCCGGACACCAGCAGCCGGGCCCCGGCCAGCGCCTTCGCCAGCCCGGCCGCGTCCGGGCCGGAGCCGTCGAGGGCCTCGGCCAGCCGGTGGTACATCGTCGGTACGCCGAAAAGCATCGTGCCGCCGGACGACAGCTCCCGGGCCACCCCGTCGGTCGAGAACCGGCCCAGGTGCCGCACCGATCCGCCCCGGCGCAGCGGCCCGAGCACGCCCAGGATCAGACCGTGCACATGGAACAGCGGCAGGGCGTGGACGAGTACGTCGTCGCCGGTCCACTGCCAGGCGTCCTCCAGCGCGTCCAGCGACGCGGCGATCGCCCGCCGCGACAGGACCGCGCCCTTGGGCGGGCCCGTGGTGCCGGAGGTGTAGACGATCAGCGCGGGGGCCTCGGGGGAGGGCTCGGGGAGTGTGGGGCACGCCGCCCCGTCCGGGGCCGTCTCGACATCGATACGGTCCAGCGCGTCCAGTACCGGCGGGAGGACGTCGC
Organism: Streptomyces sp. NPDC057543; assembly: GCF_042801895.1. NCBI lineage: Bacteria > Bacillati > Actinomycetota > Actinomycetes > Kitasatosporales > Streptomycetaceae > Streptomyces > Streptomyces sp. NPDC057543. The sequence continues at coordinate 15,671 of NZ_JBHVFF010000010.1, forward strand.
CCGCCCCGGCCAGCACCACGCCCGGTTCGCTGTCGGCCACGATGTGCGCGAGTTCGCGCGTCCCCGTCCTCGGATTGAGCGGCACCGCCGGCACCCCGGCCCGCAGCGCGGCCACGACGGCGACCACGGTCCCGGGCGTGGGCGTGGCCCAGACGGCGACCCGCCCGGCACCGGTGAGACGCGCGGCGAGCGCGGTGGAGGCAAGGGCCAGCCGGTCGTACGTCAGGGAGTGTTCGCCGAACCGGATGGCCTCACGGACGGAACCGTCATCGGGCACGCACAGAAGAGAAGTCACCCATCGCACCTTAGACCGACCGGCAAATGGGGGCGGGAGAAGGAGCGGGGCCGGGTGCGGTTCAGCTGCAAGGCGGAGGATCGAGGCAGATGGGGTCTCCCCTGCTCGAGCGAAGCCGAGAGCTCGGGGAAGGAGCGTTGGTGATTGACGACAACGCCGCAGATGCGCGTGCCGAGCCCCGCGACGCCGCCCCCCATTTGCCGGTCGGTCTTACGACCTCACCCGCGATAGAGAGTGGATCAGCGAGCGGCGTCATGTTCGAATCCAAGGCGGAGGAGGGAAGCGACGCGGAGCGTCGTTGACCGACGACAACGCCGGAGGCGGAGTCGCAGGGCGTCGGGAGCCCGCTCTCCATCGCGGGTGAGGTCGTTAGGGCCCTACTCACGCCGAAGGCTCCGCATGCGCCCGTACGCGTACACGCCCCCCGCCAGCGCAAGGTCCGACAGCAGCATGAAGCCGATCGAGTACGACCCCTGCGCGCTGTAGATCGCCCCCATCACCAGCGGCGGTACGAAGCCACCCAGGCCGCCCATCGCACCGACGATGCCGGTCACGCTGCCCACCTTCGCCTGCGGCGTCACCTGGGAGACCAGGGCGAAGACGCTGCCGCTCGCGGTGCCCAGGCCCGCCGCCATGCAGAGCAGCGCGACCGTGCCGCCCGGGGCCAGTTCCGGGTCGAAGGCCTGCACGATCGCCATCAGGGCGGCCAGGCAGAGCGCGGCCGCGGTGACCACGGCGGGGTGGACGCGGTCCGAGAGCCAGCCGCCGATCGGCCGGAAGACGACCGTGACCAGAGCGAACCCGGCGGCCTTCGTGCCCGCGTCGGTCGCCGAGAGTCCGTACCAGGTCTTCAGATACGTGGGGAGGTAGACGCCGAACGCCACGATTCCGCCGAAGCCGATCGCATACAGCGCGGACAGCTCCCAGGTGACCCGCAGCCGCCCCGCGTCGCCCAGCCGGTGGGCAAGCGAGTCGGTCGGCACCGGGCGGTCCGGGCGGTCGCCGACCAGTACCGCGGCCAGCGCCGCGTACACCAAGAGCGCGCCCGCGACGACCAGGAACGGCAGGTTGTCGCCGTGCTTCGCGATCCGCGGGGTGAAGTACCCGGACAGGGCGACGCCGCCCATGCCCATGCCGAACACCCCGAGCGCGAGCCCCCGCTTGGCGGGCGGGAACCATGAGTTGACCAGCGGGATGCCGATCGCGAACGTCGTGCCGCCGAGGCCCAGCAGAAAGCCCGCGGCGAGCATCGCGGCGTAGGAGTTCCCCGCCGGGATCAGCAGCAGCACGGGCACGATCGTGAGCGCCGAGATCAGCGGGAACATCAGCCGCGCACCGTACTTGTCGGTGAGCGCGCCCACCGGGATCCGGCCCAGCGAACCGACCAGCACCGGCACCGCGACCAGCAGCGACTGCTCGAAGGAACTCAGGCCCAGCCGCTCCTTGTAATCCCCGGACATGGGCGCGATCAGATTCCAGGCCCAGAAGGTCAGCCCGAAGCCGACCGTGGCCATCACGAGGTTGCGGCAAGCGGCAGCGGACACCGTGCCGACCGGAGCGGGGGACTGCTTGACGGCTGTATCCACCCCTTCAGTCAAGAGCGGACGGAAGCCGTGGGCCCGCCGGACTGCGCCATGCGAGGCAACACGGCCGGGCCGCGGTCCCGGGTACCGCTCCGGTGCGCCATACGAGGTCACGAACCGGACAAAGCTGAGACAATCGCAGCATGGACCGTCTGGACAGGGAGATCCTCGGCATCCTCCAGGAGGACGCCCGGATCTCGTACCGCGATCTGGGCGTACGGGTCGGGCTCAGCGCCAACGCCGCGGCCGACCGGGTGCGCCGGTTGCGGCGCGACGGTGTCATCCGCGGCTTCACCGTGATCATCGACCCGGCCGCCGACACCCGCACGGGCCTCGTCGTCTTCATCGACGTGACGCTGCGTATCGACACGACGAACGAGGTGTTCGAGCGGGCGGTGCTCGCGCTGCCCGGCATCACCGAGGTGGTGCATGTGACCGGCGGCCACGACTACCTCGTACGGGCCACCGTCGCCGACACCGCGGCCCTGGACGGACTGCTGCGCAGGCTCAAGCGGGAGGCGGGTGTCGCCCACTCCAACACCCGCGTCGCGCTCAGAGCGGCGCCTGCTCGATGACAGTCGCGCGGGTGGCTGTCAGAGCGGCGCCTGCCAGATGACGGTCGACGAGCGTGAGCCGTCCTCCTCGCGACCGTCGTCGGCGACCGACAGCCGGACCGCGGCCCGCCCGTCGGGCTCCACGGCCGCCGCGTCCACCTCCACCTCGATGGCCGACACCCCGGTCCGCCGGTGCGCGGCGGCCAGGGCGCCCCGCAGCACCGCGAGCAGCCGGCCGTCCACGGGCTCCCGGACCAGCGTGTCGACAGCCCCGTTGAAGTGCACCGACGGCTGGAAACCGAGCACGGCGGCGGCGCCCCCGGTCTCCCGCAGCACCCGGCCACGGAAGGTGGTGGGGGCCTCGGCGGGCGGCTGCTGGAGGGCGAAGATCGCCGTCCGTACCTCCTGAATGGTGGAGTCCAGCTCGTCGACGGCTTTGCCGAGCAGCTCGTCCGTCTCCGGGGCGGCGGCCCTGCGGCGCGTCGACTCCAGCATCATCTCGGTCGCGAACAGCCGCTGGACGACGAGGTCGTGCAGATCGCGGGCGATCCTGTCCCGGTCCTCGTACACCGCGAGCTGTTCCCGGTCGTGCTGGGCGTCCGCCAGGACCAGGGCGAGCGCGGCCTGCGAGGCGAACTGCGAGGCCAGCTGCCGGTCCACGGCCGTGTACGGGCGGGCGCCGCGCCGCCGGGGCAGGGCGAGGGTGCCGATCAGCCGCCCGCCGCTCTGCAGCGGCAGCATCATGCTGGGCCCGAACCGCGACCGCACATGCGTCGTCATCCGCGGATCGGTGGCCGAGTCCTCGATGAACACCGGTTCTCCGCCCAGCAGCGGGACCAGCACGGCGGAGCCGGGCTCGATGGTCGTACCGACGATCCCGGCCGGGTCGTCGAGCGTGGACGCGGTGACGATCTCCATGCCGCCCTCCTCGTTCGGCTGGAGGATCACCCCGGCGGCGGCGTCGGCGAGTGCCCTGGCCTCCTCGGCGACGGTCAGCAGCGCGTCGGCCGCGTTCCCGCCCGACAGCAGGGCGGTGGTGACGGCGGCCGCCCCCTCGATCCAGCGATCTCGTTGCCGGGCGGCCTCGTACAGCAGGGCATTCCCGATCGCGATCCCGGCCTGCGAGGCCAGCACCTTGAGCAGTGCCATGTCCGTATCGGTGAAGCGGCCGGTGCGTTTCTCGGTGAGGCAGAGATTGCCGAACACCTGGTTCCGCACCCGGATCGGTGCCCTCAGGAAGGAGTGCATCGGCGGATGGCCGGGCGCTGCCCCGCAGGAGCGCGGGTCGGTGGTCGGATCGTCGGAGCGGGGCGGCTGCGGTTCGGCGATGAGAACGCCGGGCATCTCCGAGTGCCCGCCCGTGAACCGGCCGAGGCGCTGTCGCTCAGCGTCGCCGAGTCCCGAGGTGAACAGCTCGCTGATCGTGTCGCACCCGAGGTCGAGTATGCCGAGCGCGCCGTACCGAGCCCCCGTCAGCGCGGTGGCGGTGTCCACGATCTGCTGGAGAGTGGCCCGCAGTTCGAGAGCGGTGCCGACACTCAGCACCGCTTCCAGGAGCATCGGCGGCCGGGGCGCCCGCGCACCGGCCGCGGCGGCCGCCCCCTCGTCCGGGGGCCCCGAGCGCGGGTGCGCCGCCGCCCTGTTCTCCGTCTCGTCGGTCATGCGCGCACCCCCGCGGGGTTCAGCAGGCGAGCGGGTCGAGGACCATCGGCTCGATCTTCCCGTCCAGCATCGCACCGAGCCCCAGTACGGAGCACACGTCGGGCCGGTCCGCGATGTGCACGGTCATGCCCGTCGCCTCCCGCAGCATCCGGTCGAGGCCGGGCAGCAGCGCGCTGCCGCCGACCATCATGATCCCGCAGTCGACCAGGTCGGCCACCAGGTCGGGCGGGCAGTCGCGCAGGATCTTGCCGAGGCCGTCGAGCACGGCGGTCAGCGGGGCGTGGATCGCCTTCCGTACGGCGGCGGTGTCGACCTCCACCGAGCGGGCCAGACCGGTCGCCACGTCCCGGCCGTGGATCTCGGTCGTGGTGGCCCCGTGAGAGCTCGGACCGCCGCCGTTGAGCGCGACTTGCAGCGGTCGTACGGACTGGCTCGGCAGCATCAACTCGTGGTGGTGGCGCAGATACTGGACCACCGTGTGGTCGATGGCGTCGCCGCCGACCGGGATACGTACGGCGGTCACGATCGAGCCGAGCGAGAGCACCGCGATCTGGGTGGTCGCCGCCCCGCACACCATGATCATGGTCGCGGTCGGCTGCTCGACGGGGAGCCCGCAGCCGACGGCCGCCGCGATCAGGGTGTCGACCAGCTCGACCCGCCGCGCGCCCAGCCCCACCAGGGTTTCGATGGTGGCCCGCTGAGCGAGCGGATCGCTGTCGTGCGGGGTGCAGGCGGCGGCCCGCAGCCGGGGCTTGCGGCGCAGCTGGCGGCGGAGCTTCTCGCCGAGCAGCTGGCGGAGCATCCGCTGGGCCATCTCGATGTCGATGACGGTTCCACCGGAGACCGGGCGGACCACTCGGATGTAGTCGGGGGTGCGGCCCGTCATCTTTTCGGCGAGTTCGCCGACGGCGATGAGCGAGCCGGTACGGGTGTTCATGGCGGCGGCGCTCGGCTCGTCGACGACGAGCCCGAGACCCTTGATGTACACGCGGGTCCGTGCGGCCCCGAGGTCGACGGCGACATGGCAACGGCGCAACTGCTCAAGGCTGACGGTCACGGCAGGTTCTCCCGAGAGCACTGAGGGGGTTCCGGCGGCAGCCGGCTCTCTTCGCATCGTGCGCCGTTCGGAGTCATCGCGCCCGTCGGGATGAGCCGTAGGGGGTACAGGTCTGACGGAGTGACAGAACGCGCGGTACGCAGAGGTCAGCCGGGCAGCAGTCGCTGGAACAGCCCCCAGGTGAATTCGGCGACATGCGATTCACCCGTGTCGGGCGCGTTGATCGCGAGCGCCCACCGGGTCGGCGCGCTGCCCTCCATCGGGCGGGCCGGCGCGAAGGCCCGGGCGACCTCGTCCACCGTGCCCGACCAGGGGCGCAGATCCTCGACCGTACGCAGTTCGGGACCCGGCGCTCCCGGCGCCCGCACCAGCCATTCGTTCCATACGGCCCCGCCCGGCGCGACCATCACCTCGAACCGCAGATCCGGCCAGAGCGGCACCGGCCACAGCAGCGCGTCGCACTCCAGATCGCCGATCGTGCGGTGTACGGACGACTCGGGCTCGCCGAGCACCGAACGGTAGCGCCGCAGGGCGCCCCGCCCGCGCGGCGCCCGCACCATGGCCTGCCAACGCCGGTTGGCCTCCCGCATCTCGGCGAGCGAGGCACTCAGCTCCTGCCGGGCCTCGTCGACGAGGGCGGGCTGATGGTCGGCCATCCGGCGCAGCAGGACGAGCTGGAACTCACGAGGGCCGAAAGGCGTGGGCGCGGTCATGGATTCAACGGTTCCACACAGGATCCTCACATGGGTGGCTATCTATGTTGTCCTACTGGCATCTAATCTGCGGGCGCCATGGATTACTGCCACCCGTGTCAACGGCATCTCAACGGCGCCCTGGCCTGTGCCGGATGCGGAACCCCCGCGGAGGCGCTGAGCCACTACGCCACGCCCGCGTTCTCCGGTCACGAACCGGATGCGGAGCGCGAACCGTCCGCACCGCCCCTGCCCGGGGGACGCCGCCGGGGGCGCGGTGCTGCCCGGCCGCCCGCGCGCGGCACCTCCGATTCCCGCAGGCCGGACCGGAGGGCCGGGACGCAGCGGCGTGGCAAGCGCGCACACCGTCGTCGGAGCCGGACGGCCCTGCTCGTCGTGCTCGGCGTGGTGCTCGCGGCGGGGCTGCTGAGCCTGGCCGAGCTGGCCATCGAGCCGAACGGCGACGACCGCGCCTCGGACTACGTACGCGAAGCGGTCCCGGTCACGACCGAGCCGGCCCCCGTCCTCTCGGCGAGCGACGCGGCCGAACGGCCCGGCCCGGTGGACGGCGCCTCCGTGCTCCCGGCCATCGATGCGCACCCCGTCGGTGCCACGGGTGCGGGCGAGGCGATGGGTAGCGCCCGCCCCGAGGATCCAGGCGCGGACAGTCCCCGCCCGGAGGATTCCGGTGCCGCGTCGGCACCGGAGTCCGCCGCGTCCTCCGCGTCCACGGAACTGTCGCCGGGCCCCGACGCGACCGAGGGGACGTCCGACGATCCGCCGGAACCGGCCCGGCCCGGCGGCGGCCCGACGAGGTCGGCACCCCCGGCGTCGCCCACCCCGACGCCGACGCCGACCCGGTCCGAGACGTGCTGGTTCCTCTGGTTCTGCTCCTGACCCGGTCTGCTCCCGAGCGTTCTGCTCCGGGCCCGGTTCTGCTCTGGACCTGGTTCTGTTCCTGGCCCGGTCTGGTCCCGGCCTGGTTCTGCTGCCGGCCCGGTCTGCTCCCGAGCGTTCCGCTCCTGACCCGGTTCTGCTCTGGACCTGGTTCTGTTCCTGGCCCGGTCTGGTCCCGGCCTGGTTCTGCTGCCGGCCCGGTCTGCTCCCGAGCGTTCCGCTCCTGACCCGGTTCTGCTCTGGACCTGGTTCTGTTCCTGGCCCGGTCTGGTCCCGGCCCGGTTCGCCCCTGACCCGGTTCCGCTCCCGAGCGGTACGTCCGCTCGCGCGGCCCCGGCCGCGCCCTGCCCTCAGTCGTGGCGCGGGCCCGACTCGCCCAGCATCCGCCGCAGCAGGTCCCGCAGCGTCGCCCGGTCCTCGTCCGACAGCTCGGCCAGCGGCTCCCGGGCGAACGTGAGCGAATCGCGCAGCTCCTGCGCCGTCCGCGCGCCCTTCTCCGTCGGGGCGGCCAGCTTTACCCGCCGGTCGGCGGGATCCGGTCTGCGCTCCACCAGGCCGCGGGTCTCCAGACGGTCGACGATGCCGGTGACATTCGACGGCTCGCACTTCAGCTTCTGGGCGATCCTGCGCATGGGCATCGGCTCCAGGGCGAGCAGCCCGAGGACGCGCGCCTGTGCGCCGGTGAGGGAGTGGGCCGCCGCGGCCTCGTCGTACTCCTCGTAGTAACGCGCCACGACGGTGCCGATGAGCTCGACGACTTCGAGGGTCAGAGGGTCTGTACGGGTGGTGGCCATGACACCCACGATAACCGGTTACTTGACAATATGAAATATCCAGGCGCATGGTTGTTTCACGTCATGAAGCATTTCCGCTTCCCCGTCGGCCCCGGCCGGCCCGGCGGAGCGTTCCCCACCCCGTAGGACATTGAGGAGACCCCGAGCCCATGTCTGCAGCACTTCCCGCGTCCAGTCGTGAATGGCACCTCGTGGCCCGCCCGCACGGCTGGCCGAAAGCCGAGGATTTCGCACTGCGTGAGGCCCCGGTCACCGCTCCCGGCGAGGGGCGCGTCCTCGTCCGTAACCTGCACTTCTCGGTCGATCCGTACATGAGGGGAAGGATGAACGACGTGAAGTCGTACACCCCGCCCTTCAAGCTCGATCACCCCATGGACGGCGGAGCGGTCGGCGAGGTCATCGCGTCGAACGCGGCGGGCCTCGCGGTCGGCGACCACGTCCTGCACGGCCTCGGCTGGCGTGAGTACGCCGAGGTCCCGGCCGAGCGCGTGGTGAAGGTCGACCCGTCGCTCGCCCCGCTCTCCGCCTACCTCGGCGTGCTCGGCATGACCGGTCTCACCGCCTACGCGGGCCTCTTCGAGGTCGCCTCCTTCAAGGAGGGCGACGCCGTCTTCGTCTCCGGCGCGGCCGGTGCGGTCGGCAGCCAGGTCGGCCAGATGGCGAAGCTCAAGGGCGCCTCACGGGTCATCGGCTCGGCCGGATCCGACGAGAAGGTCAAGCTCCTCGTCGAGGAGTACGGCTTCGACGCGGCCTTCAACTACAAGAACGGCCCGGTCGCAGAGCAGCTGCGCGAGGCCGCTCCCGACGGCATCGACGTCTACTTCGACAACGTCGGCGGCGAACACCTCGAAGCCGCGATCTCCTCGCTCAACGTGCACGGCCGCGTCACCGTCTGCGGAATGATCGCCCAGTACAACGCGACCGAGCCGACCCCCGGCCCGCGCAACCTCGCCCTCGTCATCGGCAAGCGGCTGCGCATCCAGGGCATGCTCGTCGGCGATCACGCCGCGCTCCAGCCGCAGTTCGTCCAGGAGGTGGCCGGCTGGCTGGCCTCGGGCGAGCTGAAGTACCGCGAGACCTTCGTCGAAGGCATCGAGCACGGCTTCGACGCCTTCCTCGGTCTGCTGCGCGGCGAGAACACCGGGAAGATGATCGTCTCCCTCGCCTGAAAGCCGCTCAGGGGCACCCATTAGTCTCATCCCCAGGCCGTCGCGATCGTGGGCGCGAGTCGCGGCGCACAGCAGAAGGAAATATCTCAGCATGGCTATTCAGGACATCACCGTTGCCTACACCGCCGTCGCCACCGCCGAGAACGGCCGTGACGGCCGCGTCTCGTCCGACGACGGCAACCTCGACGTCGTCGTCAACCCGCCCAAGGCCATGGGCGGAAGCGGCGCGGGCACCAACCCGGAGCAGCTCTTCGCGGCCGGCTACAGCGCCTGCTTCCAGGGCGCCCTCGGCGTCGTCGCCCGTCAGGAGAAGGCCGACATCTCCGGCTCCACGGTGACCGCCGCGGTCTCCATCGGCAAGACCGCCGAGGGCGGCTTCGGTCTGGAGGTCGCGATCACGGCCACCATCCCGAACGTCGACACCGCCACCGCGCAGTCGCTCATCGAGAAGGCCCACCAGGTGTGCCCGTACTCGAACGCCACACGCGGCAACATCAAGGTCGAGCTGTCGGTCGCCTGACCGCTCGCAACCGACCGAGGGCCGCATCCCGCAAGGGGGTGCGGCCCTCGGCCGTGCACCGGGCCACCGCGACGGGAGAGGCCACCACCCCCACCAGTACCCTGACGCCATGCGTGATCTAGGGGTGGGCTTCGGCTACTTGATCAAGGGGCAGCGATGGGTCGGCCGGCACGGACGCTGGTTCGGCTTCGGGCTGCTGCCCGGACTCATCACCCTCGTCCTGTACGCGGCGGCGCTCGTCGGCCTCGGCTACGGCGCCGACAACCTGGTGACCTGGGCGACCCCCTTCGCCGACGACTGGTCATCGCCCTGGCTCGGCCTGCTCCGTAACACCCTGACCGTGCTGGTGTTCGCCCTCGGTCTCTTCCTCGCCGTGATCACGTTCACCGCCGTGACCCTGCTGGTCGGCCAGCCCTTCTACGAGTCGCTCTCCGAGCAGGTCGACCGTACGGAGGGCGGCGAGGTCCCCGAGTCCGGGCTGCCGCTCTGGCGGGAGCTGTGGATATCCGCCCGCGACAGCGTCCGCATCCTGGTGCGGGTAGGGCTGTACTCGGTGCTGCTCCTCGCCCTCGGATTCATTCCGGTCGTCGGCCAGACCGTCGTCCCCGTGATCGGCTTCTGCGTCACCGGTTACTTCCTCGCCGAGGAACTCACCGCCGTCGCGCTCCAGCGCCGCGGCATGGTCCTGAAGGACCGGCTCGCCCTGCTGCGCGGCCGCCGCCTGTTGACCCTCGGCTTCGGCGTGCCGCTGGGGCTCGCCTTCCTCGTCCCGTTCGTCGCCGTGTTCCTGATGCCGGGCGCCGTCGCGGGGGCCACCCTGCTGGCCCGCAACCTGGTGGCGCCCGACGAGGACGACGACGCGGCCCCCGCCCCGTACACCCTCCACAAGGGCTGAGACGCAAACCGTTGTTCGTCCGCCGGGCGTCCCCCGGGCCGGGCCCGCCGAGCGACGCCCGCCGGACACCGGTCAGCTGGTGTGCACCTCCAGCGCGGACCTGACGGCCGACTCCAGGGCACCCTCGATCCAGGCCGGCTTGATCGAGGTGTGGCAGCCGGCGAAGTGCAACGGCCCCTCCACCGAGCGCACGTCGGCGAACAACTCGGTGTGCTGGCCCGGCAGCAGCACCGACGCCTCGCCGTACGCGTACGGGTCACGCATCCACGACTGGGTGGCGCCGACGCCCGTGTAGAAGACCTCGACTCGCTGCCCGTACACGTCCTGCACCCCGCCCAGGGCGTGCGGATAGCGCTCGTCGTCGTCCAGCGAGTCCCACTTCAGCGCGTCGTCGGCCCAGCTGTACGAGGCGAGGACCACGCCGCCCGGGCTGCCCTCGACCGGGTGGGACGGCTGGAACATGAAGCGGTTGGGGTTGTCGGTGACCGATCCGCCGCCGATGACATGCGCCGCCTCGGGCTGGTTGCGCGCGGTGGCCCGGTACGCCGCGTAGTGCACCCGCTGGTTGGGCGGCAGGTGACCGGGCGGTACGGACGGGTGGGCGCCGAGCAGCGAACCGTCGGCCGGGGCCTTGCCCAGCCGGTAGGCGTCGTACAGGCCGGGCTTGATGCGGTCCAGCTCGGTCTTCCAGTCCTTCTCCTCGAACTCCCACCAGCGGCGGCTGAATTCGAGCAGTACCTTGGTCGCCGCGTCGTAGTGGATCTCGGTGATCGCGCGCCGCTTGCCGTACGAGAGCAGGGGGGCGACGGGGATGTGGCGCAGCCCGGAGAACGGCACGGTGATGATCGCCCGGTCGCCGGTGAACGTCTCGCGCACCAGCGGCTTGCCGTCGCGGCCCTCGGAGATCGTCTCGACCCGGACGCTGTTCGCCCCGTAACTGATCCTGGTGGCCCGGCGGTCCAGCCGCACGAGGTCCCGGACCCGCTTGTACATGGCGTCGGCCAGGGTGGCCGTGCCGTCCGGCAGTTCGAAGAACGCGGTGTCCGGGCTGATCAGAGAGGCCCCGATGAAGCTGTGCACAAAGGCGAGATGGAGCCGCGAGGTGAGGTTCTCGACCGTGCCGATGAGGTCGATGGTGCGCTCGTCGAGCTTGGCCGCCTCGGTCAGGAAGCGGAACATCGACCAGTGCCCGTACCGCTGGATGACCCGCGCCCAGCCCTCGACGAGCTCCCGGCCCTCCTTGCCCTCGAACTCCTGCCGCACGGGCGCGAAGGCCTCCCGCACGATCGTCGCGGCGGTCTTGTTCTCGAACTCGGCGGGGACGCCGAACGAGCGGTTGACCGCCTGCGGCTTCGCCGCGTAGTCGGCCTTGCGCATCCGGACGCCGTTGACCTGGATCCAGGTGTGGTTGACCGGCCGGCCCTCGGCGTCGACGTCGACCAGGTAGAAGCGGCGGCGCTTCAGGTCGAAGCTGTCGATGAGCCCGGTGACGAGCGGGTGGCTGTCGGGGATCCGCATGGCGCCGGCCTCGGCGTACTGCTTCGGGTCGGCGAACGGCGCCTTCGCGTGCTCGTGGCCGCCCGTGCGGAAGGTCTTGATCCGGCCGCCGACGCGGTTGCCGTTGGCCTCGATCACGGTGACGGTGTGCCCGGCGCCGCGGAGCAGATGGGCGGCGGTGAGCCCGGCCGGGCCCGCGCCGACGACCAGCACCTTCTTGGGGGCCTTGCGGCTGCGCGGCAGGCCCTTGGAGAGCAGGATGTCGCGGTACGTGGGAACCAGCGGCTGGTCCTGTTCGTCGCGTACGAGGATGGCGCGGGCGATGGTCAGGCAGGCGTTCCAGTCCGAGCCGGGGGCGGCCGTGGGGGCGAGCGCGGTGCCGGACGCGGCGGCTGCGCCGACGGCGTGGGGCGCGGCGGCGTTCGCGGAGCCGACGGCGGTCGTGGCGAGCGCGGCGGCACCGGCGGCGGCGCCCGTGATCAGGGTGCGCCGGGAGGGCAGGCCGGAGGAGGCTCCGGTGGGCTTGGGAGTCATGCGGCCCACCTTGGGGCGCCCGGTAGGGTGCCCTTGGCCCGGACGCGCGTAGACCGCCTGGAAATCACCCGCAGGTGGGGCCCGTCGATCTTGTAGTAGTGACGTCGCAGCAGGTCATGTCATGATCGGGGGTTCTCCGGAGCTTCCGGTTCCGCCGACCGCAACAGCGCCAGGAAATCCTGGAACGCAGCGGGCATGTCCACCGAGTCCGGGTCGAGGAGCCACTGGTACTGGAGCCCGTCCATGATCGCGACCAGCAGCGGCGCCGCGCGCTCCGGAGTCAGGCCGCCCGGCAGCCGCTCGCCGTACTCCGCGCGCAACGTCGCCACCATGCTCGCGCGGACCTGGACGTAGCGGCGGGTGAAGAACTCGCGAGCGGGATGACCCTCCGTCACGCTCTCGCCGAGCAGTGCCGAGAACGTCTGGACGATGCCGGGGCGCATCGCGTTGTACTCGACGAGCGAGCCCAGCAGGTCGGTCCGCCAGGTGCCGTCGCTCCGGGGGCCGCCGCCGGTGTCCCACCGGTCGCGATCCTCCAGTACGGCGACGAGCAGCGCCTCCTTGGTCGGGAAGTAGTGCAGGAGCCCCTGCTGACTGAGGCCGACCCGCTCGGCGACGGCGCTCAGCGAGGCGCCGCGATAGCCGCGCTCGGCGATCACTTCGAGTGTGGCGCGCAGAATCTCCGCCCGCCGCTCCGTGCTTCTGGCCCGCACCATCGCCCCGGCCCCTTTCGGTGCTTCATCGGTCCCGCACCGAGGACCGTACGCCATCCAAAATCACGAGATGATAACGAAGCCTACTGCTCTACCGGTACGGGGGTCAGTATGGAGACGATTCCGTGCAGGACACCGACGAGGAGGTACGGCCGTGGCAGGCGCGTCCACACCCACCAACAACCCCGATGCGGCCCGCGAGGCCGCGGTCGACGCGGCGCTGGCCGCACTCGGCCTCGACGACAAGGCGCGGCTGCTGGCCGGCCAGGACATGTGGTCGCTGCCCGCACTCCCCGCCGTCGGGCTGGGCTCCCTGGTGATGTCCGACGGGCCGATCGGCGTCCGCGGGGTCGCCTGGAGCGCCGACGACCCCTCCGTCGCCCTGCCCTCGCCCACCGCGCTCGCCGCGACGTGGGACCCGGTCCTGGCCCGCCGTGCCGGCCGGCTGCTGGCCCAGGAAGCCCGTCGCAAGGGGGTGCACGTCCTTCTCGCCCCGACCGTGAACCTCCACCGGTCCCCGCTCGGCGGGCGCCACTTCGAGGCGTACAGCGAGGACCCGTATCTCACCGGTGAGATCGGCACCGGCTATGTGCGGGGCGTGCAGGACGGCGGCGTCGGCACGACCGTCAAGCACTTCGTCGCCAACGACGCCGAGACCGACCGCTTCACCGTCGACAACATCGTCGCCCCCCGCACCCTGCGCGAGATCTACCTCGCCCCGTTCGAACGGATCGTCAGGAATGCCCACCCGTGGGGCATCATGGCCGCCTACAACCGGGTCAACGGCTCCACCATGACCGAACACCGCTATCTGCAGAACGCGGTGCTGCGCGGCGAATGGGGCTTCGACGGCTACGTCGTCTCCGACTGGCTGGCCGCACGCTCCACCGTCGCCGCCGTGGAGGGCGGCCTCGACGTCGCCATGCCGGGCCCCAGAACGGTGTACGGGAAGGCGCTCGCCGACGCCGTGCGCGCCGGTGACGTCGAGGAGTCCGTCGTCGACGGCGCCGTACGCAACGTGCTGCGGCTGGCCGCCCGCGTCGGCGTCCTGGACGGCGCCCCGCCCGTCGTGGACGAGACCGCGTACCCGGAGACGATCGACGGCGACGCACTGGCCCGCGAGGTCGCCCGCCGCTCCTTCGTCCTCGTACGCAACGAACGTGCCGCGCTCCCCGTCGACCCCGCCGCCGTGCGCAAGGTCGCGCTCAGCGGGGCGCTCGCCCGGGATGCCCGGGTCCTCGGCGGCGGCTCCGCCCAGGTCTTCCCGCACCACATCGTCTCGCCCCTGGACGGCCTCACCGCCGCCCTCCCCGAGGGCGCCGTCGACTACCGCGTCGGCGCCGACCCGAACGACGACCTCACCCCCGCCGAGAAGGGCTTCGAACTCAGGGCCGTCTGCCAGGACGCCTCCGGCACCGTCATCGGCTCGGTTCCGCTGCACAGCGGAACCGTCCAGTGGATCGGCGCCGACTTCCCCGACGGCGTCACCCGCGAGGCGCTGCACAGCGTCGAGATCACCGGCACCTTCGTCCCGCGCGACAGCGGCGAGCACATCTTCGGCACCCGCGGCACCGGAGCGCTCACCCTCACCGTCGCGGGCGAGACCCTGTACGACGACGTCCACCGGGTCACCGGCTCCGCCGACCCCGGCGAGGCGTTCTTCGGCAACCCCCTGGAGCGTGGCCGGATCGCCCTCACCGCGGGCGAACCCGTCGAGGTCTCGCTGCGGCAGATTCCCGACACCCTGGGCGACGACGCGGCGATCCCGGGCGTCTCGTTCTCCTTCTGCCACCTCGGCCCGCGCCGCGACCCCGGGGAACTGATCGCCGAGGCCGTCGAGTCGGCCCGCACCGCGGACACCGCGATCGTCGTCGTCGGCACCACCGAACGCGTCGAGTCCGAGGGCTTCGACCGCACCGACCTGAAGCTCCCGGGCCACCAGGACGACCTCGTCAGGGCCGTCGCCGCCGCCAACCCGAACACGGTCGTGATCGTCAACTCCGGCTCCCCGGTGGAGCTCCCGTGGCGCGACGAGGTCGCCGCGGTCCTGCTCAGCTGGTTCCCCGGCCAGGAGGCCGGCCACGCCCTGGCCGACGTCCTGCTCGGCGCCGAGGAACCGGGCGGCCGTCTCCCGACCACCTGGCCGGCCGCGCTCGCCGACGTCCCGGTCTCGAACACCACCCCCACCGACGGCGAACTCTCCTACGACGAGGGCGTCTTCGTCGGCTACCGCGCCTGGGAGAAGGCGGGCACCGCGCCCGCGTACCCCTTCGGCCACGGACTCGGATACACCACCTGGGAGTACGAGACCCTGACCGCCGGCCCGGACAGCGCCACCGTCCGCCTCCGCAACACCGGCACCCGCCCCGGCGCCGAGACCGTCCAGCTCTACCTCGCGCCCCGGGACGACACCGCCGAACGCCCCGTCCGCTGGCTGGCCGGCTTCGCACGGGTCGAGGCGGCACCGGGCGAGAGCGTCGAGGCGGTGATCGCGCTGGAGCGGCGTGCGTACGAGATCTGGGACGAGGCGGCGTACGACTGGACCCCCGTCCCCGGCACGTACGAGGTGCAGGCGGCCCGCTCGCTCGGCGACGTACGCCTGACGACGGCCCTGGACATCAAGACCGTGGACATCAAGGCCATGGACATCGCCGAGTAAGCGACCCCTCCCCACGCGGAAGAGCCCCGGAGCGGTATCTGTACCCCGCTCCGGGGCTCTCCCCGTGCCGTGGTGACGGCGTCAGCGCACCGAGAATCCGTACACCGTCGACGAGACGTACTCCTCGCCCGGCCGCAGCACCGTGCTCGGGAACTCCGGCCGGTTCGGGGAGTCCGGGAAGTGCTGCGTCTCCAGTGCGATCCCGCCGCACGGCCCGAAGGGGCGTCCGTCGAAGTGGTCCGCCGTGTACAGCTGCATCCCCGGCTCCGTCGTGCTGACGGTCAGGACGCGCCCCGACCCCGCGTCGTACAGCTCGGCCACCGGACCCGCCCCCGCATCGTCCAGCACGAAGTTGTGGTCGTAGTCCGGGCCGACCGGCTGCGGCTCACGGAAGTCGAACCTGGTCCCGTCCACCGGCAGGAACTCGCCCGTCGGCAGGGACTCGGCGTCCGCCGGGGTGATCCGCCCGGCCGCGATCCGCAGCAGCTGCCCGAGGGCGCTGCCGCTGTCGGCGCCCGCGAGGTTCCAGTACGTGTGGTTGGTCAGGTTGACCACCGTCGGGGCGTCCGTCGTCGCCCGGTACGCGATCCGCAGCGCCCCGCCCTCGTCCAGCGTGTACGTCGCCGACACCGTCAGACGCCCTGGGAAGCCCTCCTCGCCGTCCTCGGAGACCAGGGACAGCCGGACACCGTCCGCCACCTCCCGCGCCTCCCACACGCGCTTGTCGAAGCCCCGGGCCCCACCGTGCACATGGTTGCGCCCCTCGTTCCGCGTCACCCGGTGCGTAAGCCCGTCCAGCTCGAAACAGGCCCCGCCGATCCGGTTCGCGTACCGCCCGACGAGCGCGCCGAAATACGGGCCGGTGAACGTTTTGTACCCGGCGAGGTCCGGCAGCCCGAGCACGACACCCGCCCGCGCTCCGTCCCGGCCGGGCACCTCGACCGACTGCACGATGCCGCCGTACGTCAGGACGCGCACCCGCGTACCGTCCCGCTCCAGCGTCCAGCGGTGCACGACGGTGCCGTCCGTGAGGGTGCCGAACTCTTCCGCACGTATCACCGCGCTCGAACCTGTGTCCATGATCACAAAGCCTACGCCGGGGGCCTGGCCGAAGTGACATTGCGGTATGCGATCTCCGCCAGCCTCGCCTGGCCGTTGCGCCCCGGGTGGAACCAGTCCCACTGGCTGAGCTGCTCGCCGGTGAACGCGTAGTCGAAGACCGCCCCGCCGTCGTAACGGCAGCGCCGGTCCTTCGCGCAGACGTCCCGCAGCACCTCGTTGTACGCCACGACCCGCTCCTGCACCGAGGCGCGCCGGGCCGCGGCGGGCGCCCCCATGTCGTCCGCGTCCCCCAGCATCGACTGACAGATCCCCAGCTTCCAGATCTGCTTGCCCAGCGCGTTGCCGCGCCCCGTCGACCAGAGCCGCTTGAGATCGGGCACGCTCGACACGTACACCTGCGCCTTCGGTGCCCCGGCGCGCAACTGACGCATCGAAGCCTCGAACGACGCCCGGAAATCCGCCACCGGCGTCATCAGCCGCACCGAGTCCCGGCAGGCGTCATTGGCGCCGATCAGCACCGTCACGAGATCCGGCTTCTCCTTCGCGGCCAGCGCCATCTGCTCCGGCAGTTGCGCGATCCTGGCCCCCGTCTCGGCGTGGTTCCAACTGCGCGCGGCGGCCCCCGGCTCACCGAGCAGCCGCACGGCGAGGCTGCGCACCTCCCGGTCCGTGCCGGTCGCCCAGGACGCCTCCGGACAGTCCGCCAGCACCGAACACGCGTCGAAACCGCGGGTGATGGAATCACCGACGGCGGCCACCGACCCCGGACTGCGGTCCCAGATCGGTCCTGGCCTGGCGGACGGCTTCCGCTGCTCGGCCGCCGCCCCCTTCGTTGTTCTGTTCCCATCGGCGTCGCAGCCGGTCAGAGCGGCGGCGCCGAGCAACGAGACCGCAGTCAGGACAGCGGCAGCGGTACGCGAACGGTGACGGGCGGAACGATTCTGCATCCCTTGGTCCCCTCGGTTATGCCCCCGGCAACCCCTCGCTGCACCAGGCGGCAGGCCCGGGTGCCCCACAGGGTGAAAGCTGAGCGAATGATGTGCCCAGGACCGACCGTACGCCACACCTCGACCGCCGCCGCGCGGTAGCTTTTCCTCGTCGAACCAGCGGCGTCCTGCCTCGCCCGGCTCCACTCGGGTGGCTTTCCGTAAATCACATCACGTCACGTACTGTCCCATTTCAGGAGATTCACCCCGATGCTGTTTACTGACGACAACCTCGGGGGCCGGCTGAGAAGAGACGGTACGGGCGCGAGGCCGCTGGGGAAGGCGAACTTCGTCCCACACTGGAGGTCCCGGTGACGACACGTGGAGTTCTGTACGTTCACTCCGCACCGCGCGCGCTCTGCCCCCATGTCGAATGGGCGGTGGCCGGTGTCCTCGGTGTGCGGGTCCAGCTCGACTGGATCAGACAGCCGGCCGCGCCCGGCACCTGGCGCTCCGAGTTCTCCTGGCAGGCCCGCCCCGGCACGGCGTCGAAGCTGGCCTCCGCGCTGCGCGGTTGGGATCTGCTGCGCTTCGAGGTGACGGCGGAGCCGAGCCCCACGTCCGAGGGCGAGCGCTACAGCTCCACGCCCCGGCTGGGCATCTTCCACGCCGTCACCGGCATGCACGGCGACATCCTGGTGCCGGAGGACCGGCTGCGTGCGGCGCTGGCACGGTCGGTGCGGGGCGAGACCGATCTGGAGGCCGAGATCGCCAAGCTGCTCGGCAAGCCGTGGGACGACGAACTGGAACCCTTCCGTCACGCGGGCGAGGGTGCGCCGGTGCGGTGGCTGCACCAGGTGGTGTGAAAAACCAGCCTCGACGTCGTTTGAGGCGCGGGGGTCCGGGGGCAGAGCCCCCGGAACGCCCCGTGCAACGGACGAAACCCGTCCCCCCAGCTGGGGAGACGGGTTTCGATGTACCGGGCCCGCGGACCGCAGGTCAGACGCTGCGGAACGCGAGGACCACGTTGTGCCCGCCGAACCCGAACGAGTTGTTGATCGCGGCGATCGGACCCTCCGGCAGCGGCCGCGGCTCATCGCGCACGATGTCCGCCTCGACCGCCTCGTCGAGGTTGTCGATGTTGATGGTCGGCGGCGCCATCCGGTGGTGCAGCGCCAGGACCGTCGCGACGGTCTCGATGCCGCCCGCACCACCCAGCAGGTGACCGGTCATCGACTTCGTCGCGGAGATCGCGACGTGGTCGAGGTCGTCGCCCAGCACCTTGCGCAGGGCCTTCAGCTCCGCGACGTCGCCCTGCGGCGTCGACGTGGCATGCGCGTTGAGGTGGACGACCTCGGACGGCTTGAGGTCCGTCTGGTCCAGCAGGTTCTGCATCGCGGCGGCGATGCCACGGCCGGTCGGCTCGGGCTGCGCGATGTGGTGGGCGTCCGCGGACAGCCCCTGACCCAGCACCTCGCAGTAGACCTTGGCGCCGCGCGCGGCAGCGTGCTCCGCGGACTCCAGGACGACGACTCCGGCGCCCTCGCCGAGTACGAAGCCGTCACGGCCGGTGTCGTACGGACGGGAGGCCTTCTCCGGCTCGTCGTTGCTCTTCGACATCGCCATCATGTTGGCGAACGCCGCGATCGGCAGCGGGTGGATCGCCGCCTCGGTGCCGCCGGCGAGGACCACATCGGCACGGCCGGTGCGGATCATCTCGACGGCGTACCCGATCGCCTCGGCGCCCGAGGCGCAGGCGGAGACCGGAGTGTGCACACCGGCCTGGGCGTTGACCTCCAGGCCGACGTTGGCGGCCGGGCCGTTGGGCATGAGCATGGGCACGGTGTGCGGGGAGACGCGGCGTACGCCCTTCTCCTTGAGCACGTCGTACTGGTCGAGCAGGGTGATCACGCCGCCGATACCGGAGGCGATGACCGAGCCGAGCCGCTCGGGCTGGATCTTCTCGTCCTCACCGGCCTTGCCGGTGAAGCCTGCGTCCGCCCACGCCTCACGGGCCGCGATCAGCGCGAACTGCGCCGAGCGGTCCAGCTTGCGGGCGAGCGGGCGGGGCAGGACGTCGCCCGGGTCGACGGCCGCGAGCGCGGCGATCCGGACGGGCAGTTCGGCGAAACGTTCGCCCTCGAGAGGCTTGACGCCGGACCGGCCGGCCATCAGACCTTCCCAGGTCGACGCCGAGTCGCCACCCAGCGGAGTGGTTGCGCCGATACCGGTGACGACCACGGTGCGATTGGTCGAGTTCACTGGAAAATCTTCTCCACGTGTAGAGGGTCGTGAATCAGCGGCGCCACCGCCGGGTGGCGACACAGGAGCCGGGCTGATCAGCCCTGGTGCTTGAGGATGTAGTCGGCGGCGTCGCCGACCGTCTTGAGGTTCTTGACGTCCTCGTCGGGGATCTTGACGTCGAAGCGCTCCTCGGCGGCGACGACGACCTCGACCATGGACAGCGAGTCGACGTCCAGGTCGTCGGTGAAGGACTTGTCCAGCTGGACGTCCTCGACCGGGATACCGGCGATCTCGTTGACGATCTCGGCGAGACCGGTGACGATCTCTTCCTGAGTGGCGGCCATGTTGGCGCTCCTTCGGTGTTTATCTGCAGGGTTCGGGCGTCCGGGCCAAAAGGCCTGGTGTGCCTAGGGGAGGGTAACGACCGTCGCGGCGTAGACGAGACCCGCCCCGAAGCCGATGACGAGCGCGGTGTCGCCGCTCTTCGCCTGACCGGTCGCCAGGAGCCGCTCCATAGCGAGCGGAATCGAGGCGGCGGAGGTGTTGCCGGTGGTCTCCACGTCACGGGCGACCGTGACGTTCTCCGGCAGCTTCAGGGTCTTCACCATCGAGTCGATGATCCGCATGTTGGCCTGGTGCGGAATGAAGACGTCCAGGTCTTCCGGGGCGATCCCGGCCGCGTCCAGCGCCTGCTGGGCGACCTTCGCCATCTCGAAGACGGCCCAGCGGAAGACCGCCTGGCCCTCCTGCGTGATGGCCGGGAACTTCTCCGGGCGCTCGGCGTGGAACTCGTCCCACGCCACGGTCTGCTTGATGGTCTCGGACTTGTCGCCCTCGGAGCCCCAGACCGTCGGTCCTATCGCCGGCACCTTCGACGGGCCGACGATGACCGCGCCGGCGCCGTCACCGAACAGGAAGGCCGTCGCCCGGTCGGTGAGGTCGGTGAGGTCGCTGAGCCGCTCCACGCCGATGACGAGGACGTACTCCGCGGAACCCTCGACGATCATGCCCTTGGCGAGGGTGAGCCCGTAGCCGAAGCCCGCGCAGCCGGCCGAGATGTCGAAGGCGGCGGGCTTGCCCGCACCGATCTTGTGGGCGATCTCGGTCGCGATGGCCGGGGTCTGCTTGAAGTGCGAGACGGTGGAGACGATCACGGCGCCGATCTGCTCGGGCGTGATCCCGGCGTCGGCGATGGCCTTTCCGGACGCCTCGATGGACATCGCGGCCACGGTCTCCTCGTCGGAGGCCCAGTGGCGGGTGGCGATGCCGGAGCGCGAGCGGATCCACTCGTCGGACGAGTCGATCGTTTCGAGGATCACCTCGTTCGGCACGACACGGGTCGGGCGGTAGCCGCCGACACCCATGATCCGTGCGTACGGGGCGCCCTGGCTGGGCTTGATCTTCGACATGCTCTCGGGCTCCTTAGGCACCCGCGTGCTCGATGATGAGCGCGCGGGCCGCGTCGAGGTCGTCGGGTGTCTTCAGCGCGAGAGTCTGCACACCGGGCAGCGCGCGCTTGGCGAGACCCGTGAGTGTGCCACCGGGGCACACCTCGATGAGCGCCGTGACACCCATCTTCTTGAAGGTCTCCATGCACAGGTCCCAGCGGACCGGATTGGCCACCTGGCCGACCAGCCGGGAGATGACCTCGTCACCGAGGGCGACGGGCTGCCCGTCGGCGTTCGAGACATACGTCACGGCCGGGTCGGTGATCTTCAGCTCCATCGCGGCCTCGCGCAGCCGGTCGACGGCGGGCGCCATGTGGTGCGTGTGGAAGGCACCGGCGACCTTGAGGGGCACCACCCGGCGTACGCCCTCGGGCATGTCCTCGGTCAGCGCGACGATCTGCGCGGCGGTGCCCGCGGCGACGATCTGGCCGCTCCCGTTGACGTTCGCCGGGGTCAGCCCGAGCTTCTCCAGATGAGCGACCGTCACCTCCGGGTCGCCGCCGAGCAACGCCGCCATACCGGTCTCGGTGATGGCGGCGGCATCGGCCATGGCGAGCCCACGAGCACGTACGAGACGCAGCGCGGCCTCGTCGCCGATGACGCCGGCGAGGGCTGCTGCGGTGATCTCGCCCACGCTGTGACCTGCGACGATGTCGGGCGACGCGTCGAGCGCGGCGGCGGACAGCAGACCCGCGGCAACCAGCAGCGGCTGCGCCACCGCGGTGTCACGGATCGCCTCCGCATCGGCCTCGGTGCCGTAGTGGGTGAGGTCGAGCCCGATGGCGTCGGACCAGGCCGCGACGCGGTCGGTGGCACCGGGGAGGTCGAGCCAGGGAGTCAGGAAGCCGGGCGTCTGAGCGCCTTGGCCGGGAGCGACGAGTACGAGCACCCTCACACTCTCTCTTGTGAACGGTCCGGAACACCCGTGGGGACAGGGACGAAGAACCGTAGGGGGAATTGTTGATGTCCGACAAAAGTCTAGGACTGGGGATCTCTGGCGGCCAAGCGCCCCAGGATCAGGGCGATTCGCAGGGTGAACGCCGAGCGGACATCGGAAGGTGACCAACCGGTGACGTCAGTCACACGTCGGAGCCGGTAGCGCACGGTGTTGGGGTGGACGAAGAGCATCCTGGCCGCGCCCTCCAGGCTGCTCGCCTGCTCCAGATACACGCTCAGCGTCTCCAGGAGCGCGGAACCCGCCTCTTCCAGCGGTCTGTAGATCTCCTCCACCAATTGGTCCCGTGCGGCGGGGTCACCCGCCATCGCGCGCTCCGGCAGCAGATCGTCGGCCAGCACCGGCCGCGGGGCGTCCTGCCAGGCGCTGCACGCCTTGAGCCCGGCCGCCGCCGCCTGCGCGGAACGGGTGGCCGCCAACAGGTCGGGCACCACGGGCCCGGCGACCACGGGACCTGCCGCGTACGGGCCGATCAGCGCCTTCGCGACCTGAAGGGGGTTGTCGCTGCCGCCGGCGATGACGACGAGGCGGTTGCCGAGCACCCCGGTCAGTACCTGGAGCTTCGCGTGCCGGGCGGCCCGTCGGATCGCCTCCACGGTCAGCTCGCTGTCGCCGTCCGGGGCCGTACCGAGCACCACGCAGACGTGTTCGGGGGAGTTCCAGCCGAGAGCCGCGGCGCGTGACACGGCACCCTCGTCGGCCTCACCGGACAGCACCGCGTTCACCACGAGCGATTCCAGCCGGGCGTCCCAGGCGCCCCGGGCCTCGGCGGCCTGCGCGTACACCTGGGCGGTGGCGAAGGCGATCTCCCGGGCGTAGACGAGCAGCGCCTCCCGCAGTACGGACTCGTCGCCGGGCGCGGCGACCTCCTCGATCGCGGCCTCCATGACCTCGATCGTCGTACGCACCATCTCGACGGTCTGCCGCAGCGTGATCGCCCGGGTCAACTCACGCGGAGCCGTGCCGAACACATCGGTGGAGATGGCCTGGGGGGTCTCGGGATGCCGGAACCATTCGGTGAACGCCGCGATTCCGGCCTGGGCCACCAGGCCGATCCAGGACCGGTTCTCCGGTGGCATCGCCCGGTACCACGGCAGCGTCTCGTCCATGCGGGCGATCGCGTTGGCGGCCAGTCGGCCGGAGGACTGTTCCAGCCGTTTCAGGGTCGCGGCATGCAGGTGGGCGGCGTTCGCAGCGGGCTGCTCAGGATCGGGTCGGGGCACGAACACAAGACTGCCTTATCGGACCACGTGAACGGAGGGCCGGGGCGGCCGCGGGTCGTACCGCCGGGTAGCGGACGGGGGCCGAGGAGGGGCGCAGGCCCGCGAGGGCGGTCCCGGGCGGCCCGCGCCGGGCTACCGTGGACGGGTGATATCCGTTCAGCGCTGCGACGACCGCTTCACGGGCGGGGACGAGGCCGCCGGCATCGAGTCCCTGCATGCCTTCTCGTTCGGTGCCTTCTACGATCCGGACAACCTCCGCTTCGGCGCGATGCTGGCCTGCAACGAGGAGCGGCTCGCCTCCGGCGCGGGCTTCGACGAACACCCGCACAGCCATACGGAGATCGTTACCTGGGTCGTCGAGGGCGAGCTGACCCACCGCGATTCGACCGGTCACGTCACGGTCGTACGGGCCGGGGACCTCCAGCACCTCAGTGCCGCCGCGGGCGTCCGTCACGTCGAGCGCAACGACGGCGACGGTCTGCTGACGTTCCTTCAGATGTGGCTGGCCCCGCTCGAACCGGGTGGCGAGCCCGAGTACACGATCGTTCCCGGCATCGCCGACTCCACCCCGTACGACCTCCCGGCGGCCGGTGCGATGCTGCACGTACGCAGACTGGCCGCGGGGGAACGCACTGCGGTGCCGGACGCGGCGCGGGCGTACGTCCATGTCGTGGCGGGCGGCGTGCGGATCGGCGACGAGGAACTGGCACCCGGCGACGCGGCGCGGATCACGGGGGAACAGGGCCTGGAACTGGTGGCGGCCGAGGCGGCCGAGGTGCTGATCTGGGAACTGTCAGCCTGAGCCGGCAGGACCACGGGCAGCCCGAATCCAGGTCGGTCGCGGGGCGGCGATGAGTTTTGCCGGCCCGAAGAGTCTGATCGCCGATACCGACGACGCAGGAGGAACACGTGGCTCAGCTACTGAGAGTCCAGAACTTCAATGTTTCCAGTGACGGAATCGGGGCCGGTGAGGACCAGAGCTTCGAGAGTCCGTTCGGTCATGCCGATCCGGAGAGACTGTTCTCCTGGGCCGGTGCCACGGCGAGCTGGCCCATGCGCACCGACCCCGGGGGGAGCCGGGGCCTCGACGACTACTTCACGCGGGATTACGCACGCAACATCGGCGCCGAAATCATGGGCCGCAACAAGTTCGGGCCCCAGCGCGGGCCCTGGAACGACCACGAGTGGCGCGGCTGGTGGGGCGACGAGCCCCCGTTCCGCACCCCGGTGTTCGTCATGACCCACCACACACGTCCTTCGTACACACTGTCCGACACCACGTTCCACTTCGTCGACGGGGATCCGGCCACGGTCCTCCAGCAGGCGCGGGAGGCGGCCGAGGGCAAGGACGTCCGACTCGGCGGCGGAGCCACCACCATCCGGCAGTTCCTCGACGCGGGCCTCGTCGACACCCTGCATGTGGCGGTCTCGCCGGTGAAGCTCGGATCCGGAGTACGGCTCTGGGAGTCACCCGACGAGTTGCTCGACCGGTACCACCTGGAGGTGGTGCCCAGCCCGAGCGGCGTGACGCACCACCTGTTCTGGCGGAAGTGACGAGGGCCCGCTCGGGGACGCCGACGCGACCCACGAGGGCGCTTCGGTGAATGACGGTGAATGACCGCGTGGTTGCGGGCGGGACACAGGGGCGGGCCGCCGCGCTCGTCCGCAACCACCGCACCCCCCGTGGGCGGCGGGCCCGCTCGTCGGCGAAGAGCTACTGGTCCGTGTCCCGGCGCCACATCGACCACATCGGCGGCCCTGCCCGGAACGTCATCTCCTCCCGCACGGAGAAGCCGTGCCGCCGGTAGAAAGTCAGATTGCGGCGGTTGCTCGACTCCAGGAACACCGGCCGCCCGTCCGCGTCCGCCTGCTCCAGCAGCCCGCCCAGCACCTGCGATCCGCGCCCCGTGCCGCGCGCGTCCGCGTGGGTGCCGATGTACTCGACGTACCAGTGCGCGGGCTCGGCCGGGTGGCGATGCTCAAGGGCCAGCAACCGCATTCCGGTACGCGGGAGTTGGGCCCGTCCCGCCCGCAGCAGCGTGCCCGCGTTGCGCAGCAGATAGCTCACCGGCAGCTTCCACTTCCCGGGCTCCGCCCACACCGCCGCCACCGTGCGGTCCGGATCGGTCCACACCCGGCCCGCCGGAACCTGCTGCGCCAGATGCGCGGTGAACAGCAGCCGCAGCCGCCGGTCCCGGTCGTGCGGCATCAGCCAGGACCAGACGGGGTCCTCGGCATAGGCGCTGGCGAGTACGGAAGCGAGCGCCGGGACGTCGGAGACGGCGGCGCGGACTATGTCGGCCATGGCCGAGGAGGGTAGCGGTTCCCCGGGGCGGAGGGCATGGCTTCGGGGGCGCCTGTCCCGGGGGACGGGAAGGGGGCTCGGGACGGACCATGGATGGTCGTCCCGAGTCCCCTCCGTCGCGCAGGGCTTCCGGTGACGTCAGCGAAGCCCGTCCACGAAGCTCTGCCAGGCGTCGGCCCCGATGGTCAGGACGGGGCCGTCCGGGTTCTTGCTGTCGCGGACGGGGACGGCGCAGGGGAGGCCGTCGGCCACCTCGACGCATTCGCCGCCGGTGCTTCCGCTGTGGCTGGACTTGCGCCAGGCGGCGCCGCCAGTGACGGTGCACTCGACGCAGTCGCCGCCGGTGCTTCCGCTGTAACTCGACTTACGCCACCGCGCGTTCTTCAGGTTGGGGCCGGTCTCCATAACGCTCCTCCATCACGCGGGTGATCAGGGCCGCGGAGTCCTCGACGGAGAGGGCGGCGGCCTGTAAATGAGCGTATCGGAGTGCGGCCTCTCTGAGGGTGTCGGGATTGGCGGTCATATGGCCGGAGACGATGTCCTCCGTGTAGACGATGTCGGGGTCGTCGTCGAAGCGCAGGAGATTGAACGCGCCGTCCAGGCTTGCGTGTTGACCGGCCGTGAAGGGCAGCACCTGGATCCGCATCCAGCGCTGGTCGGTGAAGTCCAACAACCGCCGGAGTTGCTTCCGCATGACGTCATGGCCACCGATCGGACGGTGCAGCACCACCTCGTCGAGAATGGCCCAGGCGAGCGGTGGCCGTTCCCGCTCCAGGATGCGCTGGCGTTCCATCCGGGCCGCCAGCAGCCCGTCGACGTCGTCCGGCATACCGGTGGCGAGCACCGCCCGCGCGTACTCCTCCGTCTGCAACAGCCCGTACACCAACTGCGCCTGGTACGTGGAGATGTACGCCGCACGGGCCTCCATGTCCGCGTACGGCTGGAACCAGGTCGGCAGCTGGCTGCGCAGGACCAGGCCGACGAGGCGCGAGAAAACGCCGTCCGTGCCGAGTGCCGCGTCCACCCGCTCGGAGAAGTCGCGGGTGGGTAGCTTCCTCGTGGTCTCGATCTGGCCGATCAGGGAGCCGGTGCAGAAGATGATGTCGCCGAGCTGCCCCTGTTTGAGGTTGTTGGCCTCTCTCTGGCGGCGCAGCTCCCAGCCGTAGTAGTCCAACGGGGAAGCGTTGGGATCGAGAGTCTGGATGTTGGCCACGGCGGGGGGCACCTCCGGCGTTCAACGCCTCGCGGCGTTCGTTTCCGTACGTAGCCGAGCGTAATCACGTCGCTGCACTCTGGTGACATGAATCACGTAATTGATCCGCAGGCCGTCGACTCGCCGGAGGCGACCTACCACGCCGACTTCGCGATCGGTGAGCACTCGGCCCGGCATCTGCGCCGCATCCTGCGGCTCTACCTCACCGGCTGGGATCTCCTCGATGTTGCCGACGCGGCGGAGTTGGCACTCACCGAACTGATCGCCAATGTCGTACGACACGTCCCCGGTCGCCGCTGTCAGACGCTCATCTTCCTGCTCCCGGCCGAGGGTGTGCGCGTCGAGGTGGCGGATGCCTCCCCGGAACTTCCCTGCGCGGTCATGGGTGATGCGCTCGACGAGGGCGGGAGAGGACTGATGCTCGTCGACGCCGTCACCGACCGCTGGGGCGCGGAACCGCGCCGCGACGGCCGTGGCAAGACGGTGTGGTTCGAGTGCCTGGCCACGAAAGCGGCCGACGGGTGACGTCTTTCAGCGGCTGGAACGGAGCTCCGCGAGCACCGCGTCCGTGAACACCGGCCACACCTCGACCGCCCACGGTCCGAAGGCCCGGTCGGTGAGAGCGACGCAGGCCGCCCCCGCGACCGGGTCGATCCACAGGAACGTCCCCGACTGCCCGAAGTGCCCGAAGGTCGCCGGGGACGAGGAACTGCCCGTCCAGTGCGGTGACTTGTGGTCCCGGATCTCGAAGCCGAGCCCCCAGTCGTTGGGGTTCTGGTGGCCGTAGCCGGGCAGCACGCCCTTCAGGCCGGGGTGTACGACGGTCTGCGCGGCCAGCACCGTACGCGGGTGGAGCAGCCGGGGCGCCTGCGCCTCCGCCGTGAACCGTATGAGGTCGTCGACGGTCGAGACGCCGTCCTTGGCTGGCGAGCCGTCCACCGCCGTCGCCGTCATGCCCAGCGGCTCCAGCACCGCCTGGCGCACGTACTCCGGGAACGGGATGTCGGTGGCCTTGGCTATGTGGTCGCCGAGGACCTCGAAGCCCGCGTTGGAGTAGAGCCGCCGGGTACCGGGTGCGGCCGTCGTCCGGTGCTCGTCGAAGGCGAGGCCACTGGTGTGCGCGAGCAGATGCCGGACGGTGGAGCCCTCGGGCCCGGCCGGTTCGTCGAGCTCGACCGCGCCTTCCTCGTACGCCACGAGCGCCGCGTAGGCCGCGATCGGCTTGGTGATGGAGGCGAGCGGGAAGCGGTGCGCGGTCGGGCCGTGCGTACCGACGACCGTGCCGTCCGCTCGTACGACGGCCGCAGCCGCGGTGGGGACGGGCCAGTTGTCGATCATCGCCAGGCTCTGCATGCATACGAGCGTAACGGGCGGGGCTGTCGAGCCACCGTCCGGGCGAAATGGCAACCGGATCCTGGCCCGCAACGCCGACGGCATCACGACGGCGTACCTGCCGGGAGGCACGGGTTCGTGGACAGAACGACCGGCCCGACCGGGCTGACACATCTGGGCGTCCGTGAGTACGACCTGACACTCGGCCGGTTCATTTCCGTGGACCCGCTACTGGTCGTCGACGACCGGGTCCAGCACAATGCCTACCAATGCGGCAGCAACAACCGGCCACCTACTCCGACCACAAGGGCGAGAACTCCAGGTGCCAAATCGGCACGCGGTTCCGCTGGACAGCGATGAGTGAGAAGGTGATCTCGTGATTGCCCTTTCGGTGGGCTTGGTCATAATTGCAATGGGGGTCATTCTTCTTGCGAATTTCCGAAACGTAGCCGAAAGGATTTTCGAATTCTTTGCGGATTTCCTCCCGAGGGGGAATGCGACTGCGATGACATTTCGGGTGGTGGGTGCGGGGGCTGTCCTGGTGGGTTCCTTCTGGATAGTCACGGCAATAACGGAAATGTGAGCAGCCGGGGCAGGCGCTTCCGCTGTCGGCTGCCTTTGGTGAGGGGCACTGAGTTCGCTGGTGGGGGCGGCTTCGAGCTTGCGACGTGTGCGATTCCTTCGGCGGTGAACCCCGGGTACTGCTGATGGATGAGGGAGGGGAAGTGCACATGGACGCCCATGCGGACTCTCTGAGGTTCGCGGCCATGGCGGATGCTGCGGTGAGCCAGGCTGCCTATCGCGGGCTGGAGGCGCCGACCGTTCGCCCGGAGGTGGATGTTCGTCGGGCTGTGTGGTGGCGCGTCCGTGGGCTTCAGCGCGCGGCTCGCCTGCCCCTGCTGCTGGGAGTAGTGGCTCTGGACGGGGTGCCGTGGATCGGCGGACGCGCCTACTGGCCCGAATCAGGGTTCCGGCCAGTAGATCTGGGTAATCCGCAACACCTTCGATCGCTGTCCGAAATGCTGCGTCCCGAGTAGCAGCAACGCCGGTCTCGGACCGGACCAGCTTGCCCATCTCAGCAGTCCGGCCGGCTCGTCGAGCTCGACCGCGCCCTCCTCGTACGCGATCAGCCAGGTGTCGATCAACGCCAGGCTTTGCATGCGTACGGGCGTATCGGGCATCTCCGGCGAGCCGACGGCCCGCAAGGTCGGGGGACGGACAGCCGAACCGCCCGCCACCGGGCACGAAACGTAAAGCGGTCTGCCGACGGGGTCGGCAGACCGTTACGAAAGGGCGAGGCTAGATCACTTGCACCCCCGCGTGTGGCACTGCTGCTGGGGCTTCGGCTTGGGCTTGTGGTGGTGCTCGGGCCTCGGCTTGGGCTTCGGCTTGGACTCAAGCTTCTTGAGGGTGATGACGACCGGGGTCTCCTCGTTCGCGACGACGGTCACCAGGCTGGTGCAGGGCTTCTTGGGCTGGGCGAAGCCGCGGGGGAGATTGATGAGACAGACGCGGAAGCTGCCCGGCTGCAGTCCCTCGATGTCGCAGGTGCCGGCGCGGTCGGTGGCGCAGGTGCCCGCGACATGGCCCGTGGCGTCGAGGACCGTCACTTTGACGTCCTTGACGCCGACCTTGGTCTTGACCTTGATGGCCTTCACAGTGATCGAGCCGGTCTTCGCGGCCTCGAAGTTCAGGCAGACCTCCTGGTTGTCCACCGTGGCGCAGATCTGCTCGGGGCGGGGTTGGCCTGCAGGCCAGGCCGTGTTGGCGTGCAGCAACGCGTTCGTGAGCACCGGGTTGGGCGTCACCATGCCGGGGTCGGTGGTGAATGTGGTCAGCACCGGCCGGAAGAACGGACCGGGCGGGGTACCGCCGTTGGAATCGTTCTGCAGGCCGGCGGTGATCTGGGCCTGCTGTCCGGCCGCGATGTCGGCAGGCACGGAGTGGATCGACAGGACCAGCCAGGGGCTGAAGTCGATCTCCGTGGCAACGGTGCCGGACAGGTGATCGCAACCTGCACCGTTCGGCATGTCGTTGCAGCCCCACCAGTTCAGCCGGGCGTCGATGCGTGCGTCGGCCGCGTCGTCGACCAGACCGTGCCCGGAGCCGCTGTCGACGATCCGGTTGTAGTGGACCGTCATCGGTCCGGTGTAGGAGTCGGCCGTGACGACGATGCCGGAGCCGCCCGAACCGGTGATGGTGTTCTGCGTGATCGTGGTGTCGGAGCTGGGTACGGTCTGGCCGCGCAGGGTGAAGCCGATGGCGTCCTGGCCGGTGTCGGTGATGATGTTGTTGCGTACCGTGAGGTCGCTGGTTCGGGAGATTTCCACGCCGTAGCGGCCGGGGGTCGTCGCGGTCCGCTCGATGGTGTTGTCCGCCACGGTGATGCCGGTGTTCGTCACCTGCGCGAACCCGGTGAAGAGCAGGATTGCGCCGTGGGTCTTGTCCGTGATCGTGTTGTGCGTGATCCGGATGTCGTGGCAGGCGCCGGACACCTGAACACCGCTGAAGCCGCCGATCATGCTGTTCCGCGTGATGACTGCGTCCGAGACCGCGACGAGTACGACGGGGAACTCACCGGGCATCTCGTTGTCGGCGATGGTGATGTTGTGCGTCCCGCCGGCTACCTCCCCTCCGGAGATGTTGATCGCCGAGTTCCCGTTGTCCTGGAACTTGTTGTCCTCGAAGCGCGCGTTGGACAGCGGCCGGAACGTGAAGACGCCGTTGCCCTGCGTACCGGGGTGGATCCGGGCATTGTTGTTGTCGAAGAAGAAGTTCTGCCGGAACACCGAGGGGATCGCACCGTTGGACGACGGGGCGAATCCCTTGAGGTTGTTGCTGAAGATGTTGTTCTCGACGAGGTAACCACTGAAGGATTCGCTGGTGGATACCCCTGCTCCATCGCCGTTGCTGGTGAAGGTGAAGCCGTCGATCGACACCCCGTCGGCCTGTGCGACCCACATGTCCTCTTCGATCGGGGTGTTCAGGTTGGTCGTGATCACCGTCTCACCGGGCTCGCCGGGCGTGCGGGTGCGGGCGTCCACGCCCGTCTTGGCCCCCTGGAAATGCAGGTTGGCCTTCCGGATGACCAGGGGGGTGGTCATCACATAGGTGCCGGCCTCGACCCTGATGGTGTCGCCCGGGGCTGCTTCGTTGTACGCGAACGGGATCGACGCACAGGGCGCGGCGACTGAACCACACCCCGGCGTGTCGGTCCCGTCCGTCGCGACAGAGATGACGGTCGCTGCGATTGCCGGGGACGCGGCCCCGACCATCGCGGTCAGTGTGATGAGACACCCCGCCAGGAGGGTGGCTAGGCACGGTCGGTTCTTCATCTCAGCTCAGGCCTCCTAAGGTCACTGGCCGAAGGCTCTCCGTGATCGGAATATCACAGAGCGTAATCGAGCGGATGGTAGCATTATCTGACAACCCGTCAATGGAGGCTTATGGTGGCGCCCGCAGCGTCACCCGCGTGCCCAAAGTGGCGACGGGGGCCGCCGCAACACCCCGCCGCAGAGCGCGCCCTGGCCCCTGAACCATCACGCTCCGGCGGCGGTTCGGAGCTGTGCCGAAGCGCGCTGGTTGTCACCAACGAGAGCGGTCGAACTGGCTGCCGCCGAAGTGACGCCGGTGCGGCGGGGGAGGGGTGCGCTCGTCTTCTCCGCGTGGGCGGAGGACGCGGCACGCGCTTGGGGAAAACAGAAACTGATTCACCTGATGGCTCGTCCTGGGGGGTGAGGCCGAGCGGATGGGAAGCCATGGTGGAGCGGGCGGACAGCGGTGCGACGTCGACGGTGAAGGCAGTAGCGCCCCGGTGGGCGCGGCGCCGGGCGGGGCGGTGGGAGGGGGACGCGAGGGGCCGGCCGGCCTGGACGCGGGAGCGGGTCCTCGCCGCGTTTGCGGTGCTGACGGCCGGGCTGCTGGCGTTCCACCGGGCCGTCCCCAACTCCGTGGGCCGCCTGGGCAGTCTGCTGGAAGCCTTCCTGCCTTGGCTCGGCCTGGTGGTCGTGGTGCTGCTCGCCCTGACGCTGCTGCGCCGTTCGGCCACCGCGATGGTGGCCCTGCTCCTGCCAGTGGCGGCCTGGACGTACCTCTTCGGCGGGCTGCTCCTGCCCGGGGCGGAGGCCGGCGCGCACGATCTGGTCGTGGTGCAGCACAACGTCAGCGACGAGAACACCGACCCGGCGGGCACGGCCCGCGCCCTGGCTGACGCCGAGCCCGATCTCATCGCGCTGGAGGAGCTGGTGCCCCCGGCGCTGTCGGTCTACGAGAAAACCCTCGCCCCCGACTACCCGTACCACGCAGTCCAGGGCACCGTCGGGCTCTGGTCGAAGCATCCGCTCACCGATGCCCGGCTGTTGAACATAAAACCCCAGGGGATCGCGGAGGCCTGGAGTCGCGGGCTGCGGACCGTGGTCCACGCGCCGCATGGCGAGATCGCGGCGTACGTCGCACACCTGCCCTCGGTCCGCGTCGGGGCGAGCGGCCTCGCATCCTCCTGGCGCGACGAAAGCGCCGCCCTGCTGGGCAAGGCCATCGCCGCCGAGAAGCTGGAAACGGTGATCCTGCTGGGCGACCTCAACAGCACGGTCGATGACCGTGGGATGGCCCCGCTGACCTCACGGATGAACGTGGCGGAACGGGGCTTCGCCTTCAGCTTCCCCGCCGTCTTCCCGCTGGCCCGGATCGACCAGGTCATGGCCCGCTCGGCGACCGTCGGCCACATCCGCACCTTGCCCGCCACCGGCAGCGACCACCTGCCGGTCGCCGCCCGGATCACATGGGGCTGAAGGACGGTCTCGGTGACAACAAGCCCGCGTATGTGACAACTAGTGCCCCTCCCGGCAAGCTTTGCCCCGTCGCGCCGCCCAGCACGCACTCCCCCAAGGCCTTGAGGGCCAGGGGGGACCCCCTTCCGCGTTGGCCAAAAGCCCTGGTAGCTCCGCTACAAGGGCTCCCGGCCGCCTTGCGATCGCACGCACCGGACGACGCTCTTCATGGGGCAAACATTGCCGGTCACGGCTAGTACTCCAGCCGGACTGGTTGTCCGCGCCGAGGTGCTCGGCGACGTGGGAGTGCAGGTCGTCGCGGACCTCGTCGGCCTGCCGGCGACTCGCGGGACAGGAGGTGCTGCAGCCCGTCCGGGCCAGCGGCTGCTTGTCGTGGCAACGTTCGGTGCAGGTCCCGGACTTGTAAGGGCTCCCCCGGACGCGCCCCCGAGCCCCGAATCAGCCCTGGAAGCGGCCGTGAAGCAGCCCTTACCGCTCCCCCTCCCCGAAGGAGGGCGCGTTCGGGTCCACGTCGAATCCGCCTGTTCTGTCGAATCCGTCTCTGCTCAGGAACATCAGCTCCAGGGCATCGGACGACTGGTTCCCGCGGACGTCCGGGCCGTGCAGGGCCTGCTCGGTCCAGATGCACTTCCCTTTCGCCGTGTAGCGGCTGCCCCAGCGTTGCGAGAGCGCCGTGATCAACTGCAGCCCGCGGCCGCCTTCGTCCGTGTCCGCGGCACGGCGTATACGGGGCATCGTGAGGCTGCCGTCGAAGACCTCGCAGGTCAGCTCGGCGCCGTGCAGCAGACGCAGGCCGACCGGGCCCTTGGCGTGGCGTACGACGTTGCCCACCAGTTCGCTGGCCAGCAGTTCCGTGGTGTATGTCAGGTCGTCCAGGCCCCAGGCGGAGAGTTGCTCGCGTACATGGCTGCGGGCCAGGCTCGCCGCCTTCGGGTCCTCGGTCAGCGGCCAGGAGGCCATCCTGTCGGCGTTCAGGGCGTGGAGGCGGGCGACGAGGAGCGCCGCGTCGTCGGCCGCTTGGTGCTCGGCGGGGAGCAGGCCAACCGTCAGAGTGTCGCAGAGGCGCTCCAGATCCGCGTCGCTGCCGTCCTCGCGGGCGGTGCGCAGGAGCCGGGCCAGGTCCGCCATGCCCTCGTCGATGTCACGTTTCGCCGACTCCACGAGGCCGTCGGTGTAGAGCACGATCAGGGTGCCTTCGGGCACCGTCAGCTCGACCGTTTCGAACGGCGGCTCGGCCGCACCGAGGGGCGGGTCGGCGCCCAGTTCCGGGAACCGCACGCTGCCATCGGGATGCACCAGGGCCGGGGGCGGGTGCCCGGCGTCGGTGATGGAGCAGACCTGGGTGGTGGAGTCGTAGAGCGCGTACAAGCAGGTCACGTACG
Organism: Streptomyces sp. NPDC057543; assembly: GCF_042801895.1. Lineage (NCBI taxonomy): Bacteria > Bacillati > Actinomycetota > Actinomycetes > Kitasatosporales > Streptomycetaceae > Streptomyces > Streptomyces sp. NPDC057543. The sequence continues at coordinate 50,072 of NZ_JBHVFF010000010.1, forward strand.
ACTCCTCGCCCATGTCGCCGACGATGTCGTTGAGGTGCCCCATGATTTCATCGGGGGGCAGTTCGAGGTCGGCCAGGGTGTGGACGGCCGTGCGCAGACGGCCCATAGCGGCCGCCTCGGGCAGGCCGTGGCCCATGACGTCGCCGACAACGAGGGCGACCTGGCCGCTGGAGAGCGGGATGACGTCATACCAGTCGCCGCCCACGTCCATGCCCTGCCCGGCGGGGAGGTAACGGGCGGCGGCCACGCATGAGGACAGGTCGGGCAGGCCGGTGGGAAGCAGACTGCGCTGGAGTTCGCGGGACCGGCTACGCTCGGCGTCGTAGAGCCGGGCCCGCTCCAGGGCCTGTGCGACGAGGGCGCTGATCGTGGTCAGCAGCGAACGCTCGTCGTCGGTGAGCCGACGCGGACGGTCGAAGGACACGACGCACACCCCGAACGTGCGACCGGACGCCGTCAGCGGCAGGAACGCCCACGCCTGCTTGTTGGCGATGCCGGGCAGGTCGGCGTGGTCGGGCGAGTACGCGACGTACTCCTGCGGCGAGGACAGGAACGCCGGTGCTCCGGACGAGATCACACCCCAGGACGGGCTGGTGCCCGCTGCGGCTCGGTCGTTCACGAGGTCGAGGAAGTCGTCCGCGTAGCCGACGGACCCGACATTGAGGAGCCGGTTTCCTTCGATGGCCTGCACCATGAGTCCGACGGCGTCGAACGGCGGCAGCACCCACCGCGCGACCGCGTCCACCACGTCCCGTGAGGTCGTCGCCTTGGCGAGCGCCGCGGTCAGCTCCGTGATCTGGGCCGCTCGCTCGGACGCGGCACGCTCGGCCGCCCTGTGCTCCTCCTGCATACGCAGTTTCTCGGTGACGTCCGTCAGGTAGAGGGCGCAGCCTACGGGCCCCGGGACCAGCCGCAGCCGGTAACGACACCCTGTGTCCGGCATGCGCACATCAAAGCTGGTGGGCTTCTCCTCGGCGGCGGCCATCTGGCAGCGGCGCTCCAGGCCCTTGATCTGTCGTGCGGCGGGCAGGTCCCACAGCACACGCCCGAAGAGTTCCTCCTGCGAGAAACCCAGCGCATGTTCCGCTTCCAGGTTGGTGAAGATGATGCGCCATTCGGCGTCCACCGCCAGGAAACCGTCGCTCATCTGGCGAAGGGCCCGGCTGAGCGCGTCCCGAGCGGAGGGCGACTCGCTGCTCTCCCATCTCACGCCGACCATCCGGAGCGGCTGGCCACTGTCGTCGTACGTCGGCATACCGCGGGCCCGCGACCAGCCGTACGTGCCGTCCAGGCGCCGTACGCGGTACTCGGCCTCGTACACCGAGTGGTCGCGGATCGCCCGCTGTGCCTCCGCCAGCGTCGGTGCCAGGTCGTCGGGGTGGAGAATGTGCATCCAGTCCTGGATCTTTCCGGTGAAATCAGCCGGTCTGCTGCCGTAGAACTCCATGACCGCCGCGTCCCAGATCAGCTCGTCGGTCTGGAGGTTCCAGTCCCACCAGCCGACCCTGAGGCCTGGCACGTCCTGCCGGGGCTGCTCACCGTCGGACTCCGTCGGCGCGGATCCGGACAGCCTCGGAGCCTGGGCCATGCGCTCTTCGGCCCAGGTGACTACGGCCCGGAGGAAGTCCCACTGCTCCGGGGTGGGCTCGCTCCGGTCGCTTGTCAGAACGGTTAGGGTGCCCATGATGCGGCCCCCTCCGGACACCGGCAGGGCGGCCAGGCCCGTGCCGGGCCCGGCGGCTTCGGTGGGCGGCAGCGGCAGCCATACGGCAGTGCCCTGGCGCAGGGCACGGGCCGGGGCCAGCGGGCTCTCCTGGTCGATGATCTCCCAAGAGCGGGTGAGGGCGGGTGGCAGACCGACCGCCGACGCCAGGCACAACGCGGACGTGGGACCACAGAGATGGATCGTTCCACCCAGAGCGCACAGCTCACCCACGGCCTGATGGAGCGCCAGCCGGAGGACTTCGCTTTCCGGAGCGCCAGAAGCCACCGTACTGAGCAAAGTCAGTCGCGGATTCACACCGCAAATTTTACGCTCGGTGGCGGCGCCCGGACGCCCCCGAAGCCGAGGCCCCGGCCCGCGAGTGCCCCGGGGGCTCCGCGTGGCCTGCGTACTCCCCGTGCGGTCATGAGGGCTCCCCGGGTGACGTCGTTTCTGCGCCATCGGCACGATGGACGGCAGCGCACCGGTCAGCGCCAGGCCCGTCAGGGCGACGCCGGACTCCAGGAGGTTGCCGGACCAGTTGCACAGGCCCAGGTCGAGGGGCCAGTTCCTCTCGCCGCGCAGCTCCGCACGGCATGGAGTGCTGCGCGGGGTCTCCCTTGACGTGAGGCGCGGGGAGACCGTGTGTCTCATCGGCCCGTCGGGGTCCGGCAAGAGCACGCTGCTCCGCTGCGTCAACCACCTGGAGGTGTCCGACGACGGCCTACTGGCACGCTTCGGCACAGGAGCACGCTCCTGTGCCGGCCGTCGCCGAAACCCGTCACCGTTCGCGCTTGCTTAGAGTGCACTCCAAGGTTCTAGCGTGGAGGTCATGACGGTGATGGAGAGCACTTCCGTGAAGGTGGACGTCTGCGCCTCGGCCCCGCAGGCGCATCCGCGTCCCGAGGGGCAGGACCGCTACACCATCAGTGAGGTCGTCGCCTTCACCGGGCTCACCGCGCACACCCTGCGCTGGTACGAGCGGATCGGGCTGATGCCGCACGTCGACCGGTCGCACACCGGCCAGCGGCGCTTCACCAACCGTGACCTGGACTGGCTGGCCTTCGTCGGCAAGCTGCGGCTGACCGGGATGCCGGTCGCCGACATGGTCCGGTACGCGGAGCTGCTGCGCGAGGGCGAGCACACCTTCGAGGAACGGCAGGAGCTGCTGGAAGCGACCCGCCGCGACGTGAGGACGCGGATCGCGGAGCTCCAGGACACCCTCGCCGTCCTCGACCACAAGATCGACTTCTATGCGAGTGCCCGCCGGGCGCCGGAAAGGCCTTGTACCTGATGACTGACAACAAGATCGCCACCGTGGAGCTCGGTATCGGCGGCCCGCAGATCGGCGTGCAGGGACTCGGCTGCATGGGCATGAGCGAGTTCTACGGGGACACCGACGAGTCCGCCGCCCGCGAGACGCTGGAGACGGCGCTGGCGGCGGGCGTCACCCTCTTCGACACCGCGGATGTGTACGGTCTCGGCGCCAACGAGGAGTTCCTCGCCCCGTTCGTCGGGGCGCACCGCGACGAGATCACGCTCGCCACGAAGTTCGCCATCGAGCGCAAGGACGACGACCCGCACTACCGGGGCGTGCGCAACGACCCCGCGTACATCCGCAGCGCCGTCGAGGACAGCCTGCGTCGGCTGAACACCGACGTCATCGACCTCTACTACATGCACCGCCGCGACCCGGCCGTCCCGCTGGCCGAGTCCGTCGGCGCGATGGCCGAGCTGGTCCGGCAGGGCAAGGTCAAGCAGCTCGGGCTGAGCGAGGTGACGGGCGCGGAGCTGCGCGAGGCGTACGCCGTGCATCCGATCGCCGCCCTGCAGTCCGAGTGGTCGCTCTTCAGCCGGGACGTCGAGCGCAGCGCCGTACCGGCGGCTGTCGAGCTCGGGGTGACCGTCGTGCCGTACTCGCCGCTCGGCCGCGGCTTCCTGACCGGGTCGTTCACGGACGCGGCCAAGGACCTGTCGCAGGGCGACTTCCGCCGGTTCCAGCCGCGCTTCACGGGCGACAACGCGAAGGCGAACGCCGCCCTGCTGGAGCCCGTCCACAAGATCGCGGCAGCGCACGGGGCGTCGGCGGCTCAGGTGGCGCTCGCCTGGGTGCAGCAGCGGGCCCAGGTGCACGGGCTGACCGTGGTGCCGATCCCGGGCACCCGCAAGAGCAGCCGGCTGCTGGAGAACGTGGCCGCCACCCGGCTCACGCTGACGGACCAGGAGCTGGCGTTGCTGGAGCCGATCGCGGGGCAGGTGGCGGGGGACCGGTACCCGGACATGAGCTCGACGTCCGCCGCGCGAGAGTAGTCGTTTCCGGCGGGCCCGGGCGCCCGGCGATCGTTGTGCCCTCAAGCGCCGGACGGGCTTGAGACGCCCTCGATCGCCGGACGGGATGGATCGTCCGGCGCCGTCCTACGCCAGCCCCAGCGCGTACGCCGCGAACCCTGTCGCCAGCAGGCCCGCCACCGCGCGGCGGGCGTTCGCCGCGTGCGTGCCGGTCTTCCACGGGGCCTCGAAGCGTCGCGCGTACCGGGCGATCAACACCAGCAGCCCCGCGAACACCGGCAGCCACGCCACCCGCGCCAGGATCCAGCCGACCGTGTCGGGCCCGGTCGTCAGTCCCGGCACCGCACCGGCGAACGACGCCGGGACCGCCGCGGCCAGCATCGCCGTCTGGTGCCAGCACAGGATCGTCATCGCGGACAGGTTGATGACGACGACCGGCGCCCACACCCGCGGCCTGCGCAGGAACCGGCCGATCCGGTCCCGCAGCAGGATCGCCGCGCCGCTCTGCGCGGCGGCCAGCGCCAGGACCAGCAGCGACGGCGGATGCGAGTTCGTCCGCGCCTCGCCCGGTACGCCGACCATCGACGCCGGATAGTGGAGGACCAGCAGCAGCGCGGCGAACAGCACGGTCCCGCCGATGAGCAGGACGCGGGCGCCACGCCTGCCGATGCGGCCCTCGCCCCAGGAGACGCCGAGCTGGTACGCGAAGAGCCAGCCCGGAAGGATGTTCAGCACGCTCAGCCAGGACGGCATGGTGTCCGCGAACGGCCCGTACCGCAGGAAGTCGACGGCTGCGACCGACCCGAGCAGCGGCACCGCGGCCCAGCCGCCCAGTTTCCGTGCGGCCTTGACGCAGTACGGGGTGAGCGCCGTGACCACCGTGTACACCCCGACGAACCACAGCGGCTGGATCACCAGCGTCGACCCGGTCCGCAGGGTGTCACCGGGCACGCCGAGCGCGCTCAGCACCGGGATCATCGCCGCCCAGACGGCCGTCACCCCGATCACCGGCCTGCCCAGGCGGGCGACGCGTCCGCGCAGCCAGGCACCGGTGGTGGACTTCCTGCGGTGGTACGAGAGCACGGAGGCGTAGCCGCCGACCAGGAAGAAGATGCCCAGCATCTGAAGCACCCAGCTCACCGGGGCGAGGCCGCCGAACGTGGCGAGCGGGCTGGCGTTGTGCAGCGCGCCGTCGCCGTCGAGGCGGAAGCCGCCGAGCAGCCAGTGGCCGGTCGGGACGGCGAGCAGGGCGAGGGCGCGCAGGCCGTCGATGGCGCGGTCGCGATGAGCGGGCGTACGGGCGTCGATGCGCCGCGCAAGGGTGGTGAGGGCGGTGAGGCTCATCGGGCTTCCCCCCGCGCGATCGAGGCGAAGGCGCGGAGCGAGTCCGTACCGGGAGCGAAGTAGCCGGTGTGCCCGTGGGCCTTGTGGGCCGGTACGCGGCGTGCGCCGAACCCCGGACCGGTCGGATCGGGGCCGTGCCCGAGCCCCGCCACCTCGACGTTCGGTACGTCGTCGATCCAGTCCGTGGCGTCCTTGGCGGCCCACACCCTTGCGGTGGTGTGCAGATCGGCGACGTTGCGGGCACGCATCCCGGGCGAGCCGAGGACGACCAGGTCCGTGACGCGCAGCCGGGACGCGGCGAGCCCGCACACGACGGAGCCGTAGCTGTGGCAGAACACGGCGGGCGCGGGCGCACCGTCGGCGGCCAGCCCCTCCGCGAACCGGGTCAGCCGGTCGGCCCCGGCCTCGGCGAGCGACCCGGTCGCGGCATCGAGGCCGATGCCCACGGGAGTGGTGTACCCGGCCCAGGCGACGACGGCGCTGCCGCGTCCGGTCTGCGCGTACAGCGCCTTCGCCATGCCGGCCGGGGTGCCGTACACATCGTTCGTACGGTCGAAGGTCCCGGCGTCGATGTCCGAACCCGGCACCACGACCGCGACATGGCGCGCGGTGCTCAAGTCCCCGAACACCTCGGCCACTTGGCCGCGTCCGCGCGGGTCGAAGGCGAGGATCTGCCGGTGCCCCGGCCCGGCGAGATGCGCGTACCCGGGGTCGTGCGAGGTGCGCAGGGAACGGGCGTTGGCCCGGTAGCGCAGTGCGACGGGCGCGCCGTCCAGATTCCCCACGACGAGTGGGTGCCGTACGACCAGGGTCTGCTGCTGTGCCGCCGTCAACCCCCGGAAGAAGCGGCTCACTTCGGCGGGGGTGGTCCGCTCCGGGTCCGGCAGCTCACGCCCCAGCACCCGATCCGCGCGCCAGGCCGCGGTTCCGGGAGGTGGCCCGGTCAGGGCCTGCTGCGCGTTCCCGGACGCCCAGCCGGCCGTCCCCGCCACCATGGTGGTCGCCAGCGCGACCGCGACCAGAGTCCTTGCATAACGGCGCATCCCGCCCCTCCCTCTCCGGCTGACCCGGCTCCCGCACGCCGTTCGGCGCGACGGAGAGGAAGGTAGGAAGGAGGTGGGTGCGGGGGCGTCGCACCGGGGAGCCAAGTGCGGATTGATACCCGGGTAGGGGGTGTACGGGGGGTCTGCCGGAGGGGCGGGTGGGGGGAGCCCCTACTGCTCTCCTGGTACCACCACTCCCGCCTCGTACGCGAAGATCACCGCCTGCGCGCGATCCCGCAGATCCAGCTTCGCCAGCACCCGCCCGATGTGGGTCTTCACCGTCTGCTCGGCCAGCACCAGCCGCCCGGCGATCTCCTGGTTGGACAGGCCCCGCGCGATCAGCTCCAGCACCTCCCGCTCGCGCGGAGTCAGCCCGTTCAGCCGCAGTGCATGCCCGCTCCGGGCGGCCCCGGACGGCCCCTGCCGGGCGAAGTCGGCTATCAGACGGCGCGTCACGGACGGCGCGAGCAGCGCCTCGCCCGCCGCGACCACCCGTACCGCCGAGATCAGGTCGGCCGGCGGCGCGTCCTTCAGCAGGAAGCCGGACGCCCCGGCGCGCAGCGCCTCGTACACGTAGTCGTCCACGTCGAACGTGGTGAGCATCAGCACCTTGGGCAGGTGCACCACGCCCACGGGCGGGTTCAGCAGCTCACGAGCCGCCGCCAGGCCGTCCATCTCGGGCATCCGGACATCCATCAGGACCACGTCCGGGTGGACCCGCCGGCTGACGTCGATGCCCTGGCGCCCGTCCGGTGCCTCACCGACCACGTCGATGTCGCTCTGTGCCGCGAGCAATGCCGCGAACCCCGCCCGCACCATGGCCTGGTCGTCGACGATGATCACGCGGATGGTCAAGAGTCCTCCGAGGTCGGGGGCGGAGCGGCGGCGAGCGGCAGCCGCGCGGCGACCCGGAAGCCGCCGTCCGGCAGCGGTCCGGTGTCCAGGGTGCCGCCCGTCAACCGTACGCGTTCCCGCATGCCGACCAGGCCGTGTCCGGTCCCGGTCGTCTCCAGCGGCGAACCGGGCTGCTCCGCCCGGTCGTTGACCACCAGGACGGTCAGATGCGCGCCGTCGGACGTGATCGATATCCGGGTCCGCGCGCCGGGCGCGTGCCGGACCACGTTCGCCAGGGCCTCCTGCACGATCCGGTACGCCGACAGATCCACCGCCTGCGGTACGTCCGGCAGATCGGCGGCCAGCGACAACTCGGCCGGCAGCCCCGCCCGCACCGTCGCCTCCACCAGCTGCTGCACCCGGTCGAGCCCCGGCTGCGGCGCCCGCTCGCCCTCCGTGCCCTCGCTGCGCAGCACCGTCAGCAGCCGCCGCATCTCCGTGAGCGACTCCCGCGCGCTCGCCGCGATCGCGCCGAACTCCTCGCGCGCCTCCTCGGGCAGTCCGCTGATCCGGTAGGGCGCCGAATCGGCCTGGACCGTGATCACGGACATGTGGTGCGCGACCACGTCGTGCAGCTCACGGGCGATCCTGGTGCGCTCCTCGAGCAGCGTCCGCTGCGCCCGCTCGGCCTCGCTGATGGTTTCCTGCTCGGCGAGCCGACGCTGCGCGTCGCCCCGTTCCCGCAGTGCCGCGCCGATCACCAGGACCACCGCACCGAGGATCACGAGCAGCAGCGCGCTGCCGTTGCTGCGCTCCGGCGCGATCAGGTGCAGGATCAGGCTCGCCGCGCCCGTCGCCACCCAGACCGCGGCCAGGGTCCGCCGGGTCTCGCGCAGGGCCAGGGCGAGCAGCACGAAGAGATAGCCGACCAGGGTGGGCGGGGGCCACGGCCAGACGTCGAACTTGCCGACCGGATACCCGAGCAGCGCGGCCGCACCCAGGATGTCCGCGGGGAAGATGATCCACCACGCCTGCAGCGGCCGGTGCGCCAGCATCAGGAGCGGCGCCGCCTGCGCGACGGCCAGGGCTCCCGCCAGTCCTCCGTTCACGCCGTACCCCTCGGTCAGGACATTGATCGTGACCGGGATGAAGGTGGCGACGAGGGCGAGGACGACGAGGTACGGCAGCAGTCGCTGCCACCGCTTCGGCGCGTCCGCCAGGAGCGGCGTCGCGGGGTGGGACGGGTGCGAGAGCCCGTGCGCGAACTCGCGCAGATTGCGCCGGGCGGCGCTCAGCAGGCCGTCGACGGCGGGCGGCGGGGGAGACGAGGGCGGCGTCGATGGCGGGGGCGGCGTCGGCGTCGGCGTCGGCGGCGTCGGCGGCTTGCGCGGCTTGCGCGGCGGGGAAGTGGACATGGCTTGATCAGCGTAGGCAGTGGACCGGCCCGGTGGCGTCATACCGGGGTTCCGGTCCACCGCCGTCCTTCTCGTACGGGGGGATTACCGTCGAGCCGGATTTCCGGGGCCCGGGTCTCGTACGCCGGAGACCCCCGGCCAGCGCCCGCGCGCACTGCCCGCGCGCACCGCCCGCGCCCACCGCACGCCTAGAGCTCGGCGAGCAGCTGCGCCTTCTTCGCGCTGAACTCGTCGTCCGTGACCAGCCCCGCCTGGTGCAGCTCCCCGAGGTGCCGGATCCGCTCCGCGATGTCCGCGGGATCGCGCCGCCCCGCGCCCGACAGAACGGTCGCCGGCGTGGCGGACGACGGCTGCTTCCTGCGTACGGATTCCAGTACGGCCGCGGCGAACGGCAGCGACTCGTGCACCGGGCCGTAGCCGAGGCCGAAGACCACCGCGGCCGGGTCCTGATCGGCCCGGGTGGGGCGGGGCGCCATCGGCTGCGCGCTCGGCAGCAGGCCGGCGGCGAGCCCTGTGCCCAGCTCCGTACCGGTACCGGTACCGGTACCGGTGCCGGTACCGGCACCGTCACCCGCACCCGGGCCGGAAGCGGTGCTCATGCCGAGGCCGGCCCCCGCGCCCGGGCCGGGAACCGTGCCCCCCAGGCTCCTCGGCACCAGCCGCAGATAGCCGTCGAAGGCCTCCGGCGAGCGCCACTCGACCCCGCTCAGCTCCGTCACCGGAAAGGTCTGGTCGCCGGCCTTCCACTTCGCCGTGGAGGCGCCCGTCCAGAACCAGCGGAAAGAGATCCGGTCACCGTCGAAGCTGGCCCGGCCGTCGTACGCCTTGAACTGCATCGGGGCCTCGGGGGCCGCGACCAGGAACCGCTCGGCGGGCTCCGCGGCATCGGGACCGAGCCGGGCGCGCAGCTCGTCCGCGTAGTACTCGGCGAGTGTCTCGCGCTCGGCCGGAAGCACCAGCCGGTACGGATCGCTGCCGGCCTTCAGCTGCCCCGCCGCGGCCTCCAGCAACGGGTCGGCACCGGGTCTCGGCACCGCGTGCAGGACCACCGTGCCCCGCTTGCCCGGGGTCAGCGTCACCGACGACAGCGCCGTGTGCGGGACGCGGCGCTCACGCAGGCTCTGGAAGAGCTTCGGTGTGCGTATACCCCGTTCGAAGCGGATGAGCACGGAGTCGGTGTCGAACTCCCAGGTGGCATGAATTCCGGCCAGCACATCACCCATGCGCCTCATCGTATGCGGCACTTGCTCGCACGTCCCCCTCGGTGTCGGCCCCGATATGCGGCCGGCTGCGGTTCGTCGCCCCCGTCAGATCCCCGTGCCCCGGCCGTCGGCGGCGACTCCGTTGTGACACGTGCTGTCGGAGTTCGCACAGCTCACCGAGGCGTAGGCCCCGACGCCGATGGCGGCGAAGTTGCTGAGGCTCTCGGTGCCCGGCTCGAAATAGCCGCTGTGGCCGACCGCTCCGCCCGCCGAGACAATGCGTGCGCCGAAGCCCGGGTCGACCGGGTCGGCGCCGTGGCCCAGCCCGCCGAGCTCCAGGTTCGGTACGTCCGCGATCCAGTCGTCGTGGTCCCGCGTCGCCCACACCCTGGCCTCGGTGTGCAGCTGCCCCGCATTCTCCACTCGCATGCCGGGGCTGCCCGCGACCGCGATGTCGGTGACCCTGGACGGCAGTTCATGTGCGGCGACACCGCACAGCACCGAGCCGTAGCTGTGGCAGAACAGCGAGACCGGGGCGTCCCCGGGCAACGCGCCCACCAGGGCGTTCAGCCGCACAGCCCCGCGCTCTGCGAGGTTCCCCAGGGCCGCGTCCACCCCGATCCCGGCCGGCGTCGTGTAGTCGGCCCAGGCGATGACGGCGGTACGGGTACCGGGGCGCGCGGCGCGCTCCGCCGCGTACAGCGACTTCGCCATGCCGACCGGGGCGGCGTTCACCATGGGGGCGGTCCGCTCCAGCGTCAGCAGATTGGTGTCGACGCCGGGGACGATCACGGAGATCCGCGCGGCCCGGTCGAGATCACCGAACACCTCGGCGGCGCGGCCCTTCCCGGACGGGTCGAAGGCGAGGATGTGCCGGCCGTTCTCCAGCATCGACCGGAAGCGGTTCATCCGCCGGAGCGCCTCGGCTCGGCCGTCGGGGGAGAGCCTCTCGTCGTGCATGCGCTGCCGCTCGACCGCCTGCGCCTGCACCAGGGCCCGCTGGTTGGCGTGGTAGCGCAGGGTGACCGGGGCGCCGTTCAGATTGCCCACGACCAAGGGGTACTTGTCAGCGAGTGCGGTGCGCTGCGCGGCCGTGAGCGTGGCGAAGAACTGCGCCAGCCGGCCCGGCGGAGCGTCGGCGTCGGGCAGCGCATGACCGGCTACGCTGCCGCGCGCCCACGAGGCGAGTGCGAGAGTGCGCGGCTCGTCGGAGCGTTGGTGACGTACGGCGGTCCAGCCCGTGGTCGCCAGCATCACGAACACAACCGCGACGGCGAGCAGCGCGCGCCATGCGGTGAGCGTGGGGGAGGTGTCGAAGGAAGTCACTCCCGCCCACATTAGGAGACGCGGGACGACAGCCGTGAACAGGGTGACGCACATCACCCCGCTGTCGGGAATTCAACGCCGGTCGTTTCACGCTGTGTTGGTGCGACGCGCACGCTCAGGCGCGCGGGGTGCCTCCGGAGCGTCGCATATGGCCGCCGGGGCACGGCTGTTGTGAAGTCGGTCATGCCGGGGCAATGAGGCGTACCACACATCTGCGCGTCGGCGAGTCGACACATCGACAGCTCGACGCGATGCCTCGGCGCACCAGCGCGTGCGCGCCGAGGGCCACCGGCACACCGGACGGAGTTTCCATGGCGCTACCCGAGCCCCGCGTCGGTCTCCGCCCGCCAGTTTCCGGCCAGTGCCGGGCCGAGCTGGTCCAGATACGTCTCGGTCAGCGCGCGCAGCGAGTCCACGCTGGCGTCCCGCCCCTGCCCCCAGAGCTGCCCGGTCACCCGCATGACCCCGGAGAACGCGGCGACGGCGACCCTCGGCCGGGGGTCCGCCTCCACGTCGAGACCCTCGCGCTCGGCGATCAGCAGCGCGATCTGGTTCTCCAGATCGATGTGGCGTCGAAGGTGGGCGGCGAGCAGCGACGGCGTCGACTCGATCATCTGGTAGGTGCGCATGTGGAGTTCGACCGTGACGATCGCCTCGATCGCCTCGCCGATGGTGTTCCAGGCGCAGAGGACCGCGCGGCGCAGTGCCTCGAACGGGGTCTCCGAAGCGGGACGCCGGCGCAGCTCCGAGAGGAAGTGCGACTCCACCATCTCCTGGATGGCGAAGGCGGCCTCCTCCTTGCTGGCGAAGTAGCGGAAGAAGGTGCGCTGGGAGACCTCGACGGCGTCGACGATCTCGTCGACGGTGGTCTCCTCGTAGCCCTGGGTGGTGAAAAGATCGAGGGCGGCGTGCAGCAGGGCGTCCCGGGTGCGTCGCTTCTTCTGTTCGCGCAGCCCGGTCGGACGCTCGGGCGGCCCGGTCGGAGGCTCGTGCGGTCCCGTCGGACGTCCACACGGCCCGGTCGGATGCACGGCCCGCTGCCCATCGGTCACGGAAATGGTCCTCTTTCTCCTGATATTCCCAGCTCAACGCACCTGTGAGCTACGTGACAGTTACTGTCTTGTGAAATGGTTTGTCAACTGTCAGCGGCTGACACTAATCTCCCGGGCATGACTAGTCAGACCACCGTCGAAAAGGCGTCGCGGGAGCCGCAGGACACCTCCGCGCCCGCACCTGCCAAGGGGCTGCGCGGCCACCCCTGGCTGACGCTCTTCTCCGTGGCCATCGGCGTGATGATGGTCGCGCTCGACGGCACGATCGTCGCGATCGCCAACCCCGCCATCCAGCAGGATCTCGGCGCTTCGCTCGCCGACGTCCAGTGGATCACCAACGGCTACATGCTCGCCCTCGCGGTCTCCCTGATCACCGCGGGCAAGCTCGGTGACCGGTTCGGCCACCGCCAGACCTTCCTCATAGGTGTCGTGGGCTTCGCCGCGGCATCGGGGGCCATCGGCCTCTCGCACAGCGTCGCCCTGGTGATCGTGTTCCGGGTGCTCCAGGGCCTCTTCGGCGCCCTGCTGATGCCCGCCGCGCTCGGCCTGCTGCGCGCCACCTTCCCGGCCGAGAAGCTGAACATGGCGATCGGCATCTGGGGCATGGTGATCGGCGCCTCGACCGCGGGCGGTCCGATCCTCGGCGGTGTGCTCGTCGAGCACGTCAGCTGGCAGTCCGTCTTCTTCATCAATGTGCCGGTCGGTGTGATCGCGCTCCTGCTGGGCCTGGTGATCCTCAAGGACCACCGCGCAGAGAACGCGCCGCGCTCCTTCGACATCGGCGGCATCGTGCTGCTGTCGCAGGCGATGTTCTGCCTGATCTGGGCGCTCATCAAGGGCGCAGAGTGGGGCTGGGGCGACTACAAGACGCTCGGCTTCCTGGGCGCCGCCGTGGCCCTGTTCGTGGTCTTCGCCTTCTCCCAGAAGAACGTCAGGGAGCCGCTGATCCCGCTGGCGATGTTCCGGTCCGTGCCGCTGTCCGCGGGCGCGGTCCTGATGGTGCTGATGGCCTTCGCCTTCATGGGCGGGCTGTTCTTCGTCACCTTCTACCTTCAGAACGTGCACGGTCTGAGCCCGGTCGACAGCGGTCTGCACCTGCTGCCGCTGACCGGCATGATGATCGTCGCCTCGCCGCTCGCGGGCGCCATGATCACGAAGTTCGGCCCGCGGGTTCCGCTGGTCGGCGGCATGGTGTGCACGGCGGTCGCCATGTTCGGCATGTCCCAGCTGGAGATCGGCACCGGCACCCTGACCATGTCGATCTGGTTCGGCCTGCTCGGTCTCGGCCTCGCCCCGGTGATGGTCGGCGCCACCGAGGTCATCGTCGGCAACGCCCCGATGGAGCTCTCCGGCGTCGCGGGCGGTCTGCAGCAGGCCGCCATGCAGGTCGGCGGCAGCCTCGGTACGGCGGTGCTGGGCGCGGTCATGGCCTCCCAGGTCGACTCGAAGCTGGCCGACAACTGGACGGCCGCGCAGCTGCCGCCCCTCTCGCCGAAGCAGCTGGACGCGGCGTCCTCGGCCGTCGAGGTCGGCGTCCCGCCGATGGATGCCAACACTCCGCCGGAGATCGCGGCGAAGATCGCGGGCGTCGCCCATGACACGTTCGTGTCGGGCATGAGCACGGCATTCATGGTCGCCGGCATCGTCGCGGTGGTCGCCGCGCTGGTCGCCACGCTCACCAAGCGCGGTGCGAACGCTGAGGCGGGCGCGGGCGCCGGTCACATCTGACGGTTCGTCCTGACGCTTGCTCGGCGTCAACACAGTGCGTACGACAGCCCCGCCGGACCGTTCCGGCGGGGCTGTCGCC
>NZ_JBHVFF010000011.1:0-62392 GCF_042801895.1 Streptomyces sp. NPDC057543
GTCCGTGCTTACGGACCGGGGGCGCTCCCGTACCTCGGGCGAGGGTGCGGCTACGCGGCGACCGGCACGCGCTGCGGCTCGTCGTCACGCACCTCGGCGTCGTCGACCGGGGAGGACGAGGCCGAGTTGTACGCGTCGTGGTCGAGGATCTTCTCGCGGGCCGAGACGATCACCGGGACCAGCGCCTGGCCCGCCACGTTGGTGGCCGTCCGCATCATGTCCAGGATCGGGTCGATGGCCATGAGCAGACCGACGCCCTCCAGCGGGAGGCCCAGCGTCGACAGCGTGAGGGTCAGCATGACCGTGGCGCCGGTGAGGCCGGCGGTGGCCGCGGAGCCGATCACCGAGACGAACGCGATCAGGACGTAGTCACCGACACCCAGCTGGACGTCGAAGATCTGCGCGATGAAGATCGCGGCCAGCGCCGGGTAGATCGCGGCGCAGCCGTCCATCTTGGTGGTGGCGCCGAACGGGACCGAGAAGGAGGCGTACTCCTTCGGGACGCCGAGGCGCTCGGTGACCTTCTGGGTGACCGGCATCGTGCCGACCGAGGAGCGGGAGACGAACGCCAGCTGGATCGCCGGCCAGGCGCCCTTGAAGAACTGCAGCGGGCTGAGCTTGGCGACGGTGGCGAGCAGCAGCGGGTACACCCCGAACAGCACCAGGGCGCAGCCGATGTAGACGTCGGCGGTGAACGTCGCGTACTTGCCGATGAGGTCCCAGCCGTAGTCGGCGATCGCGTAGCCGATGAGGCCGATGGTGCCGATGGGGGCGAGGCGGATGACCCACCACAGGGCCTTCTGGAGGAGCTCCAGGACGGCCTCGCTGAGGGTGAGGATCGGCTGGGCCTTCTCGCCGAGCTTGAGCGCGGCGATGCCGGCGACGGCGGCCATGAAGACGATCTGGAGCACGTTCAGCTCGGTGAACGGGGTGATCACGTTGTCCGGGATGATGCCGGTGAGGAAGTCGAGCCAGGAGCCCGAGTGTTCCGGCAGCTTGCCGTCCTTCGGCGTGAGGCCGGTTCCGGCACCCGGGTTGGTGATCAGGCCGATCGCGAGGCCGATGGCGACCGCGATCAGCGAGGTGATCATGAACCAGAGCAGGGTGCGGGTGGCCAGCCGGGCGGCGTTGTTGACCTTGCGCAGGTTGGTGATCGACACCAGAATCGCGAAGAAGACGAGCGGCGCGACGGCCAGCTTCAGCAGCTGGACGAAGATGTGGCCGACCTTGTCGAGCGTGGTGTAGAGCCAGTTGATGTCGTACGTACGGGCAAGCCACCCGAGGACGACACCGAGGACGAGACCGGCGACTATCTGGGCCCAGAACGGGACCTTGGGTATACGGGAACCGGAGCCGGATGGGCTGTCGGTCACAGCGTCGGACGCGGGATTCGCGGACACGGACACACTCCAGGGGTGGCGCACCGGGGCGCACGGGGACGTTGTGCGGGGACGGGGGTGCGGCGCCCGCGTCAGGGGCGGCGCCGCTGCATGGTGCCGGTTCAGACGTTGCGGCAACAGACCGCGGACATACAGCGGCAGAGATCGACATGCAGGCGCTCCACGAGCGGGACGCTCGCGGCGAATCGATGGCGCACTGCTGTCTTCATGGCGAACACGTTAACACTTGAACTTTGAGAACCTCAAAGGTCTTCTTTGGCCCCGATCGAGCGGCGACGCGGGCGCCGGAGCGCCCAACACGCCTGCGGGAACGGCAAAACCCCAGTACAGGAGCAGCTGCTCCAGCGCTGGGGTTTCGTATGGAAGGTGTGCGGGTGTGAGGAAACTTACGTAGCCCTTACGGGGCCTCGCGCAGTCGCCCGAGTCGTCCTCGGCCGGTCGTCACGGGGTGACGTGGTCCTCGCTGGTCCGGTTCGCTTCGAGCCGCGCCTTGGTGCGGCCGACCGTGGACACGATCTGCGCGGACATCTCGTCACGCTGCTTGCGCAGCAGCACGTAGCTGAGCGGCGCGGACAGGATCAGGGCGAGGAGGATCACCCAGATGAGATTGGAGCCGCCCGCCCCGGAGGGCAGCAGGCCGAAGTGGACGGCCACGGCCGCGACGACGAAGCAGCCTACGAAGATGCTGAGGCGCATCGCGGTGTACCGAATTGTCGCGCTCGGCTTGGCAGCGGACACAGTTGGCCCCTCTCTCTACGTACGACAGTCCTGCGATCCTGCCCGACCAGTGAAGCATGCCCCGGAATCGATCACTTCGGAGGGCTGCGTCAAAAGGGGTGCGCCGTGTCCGCCGCGGGCTCTCAGCCGAGCGGCAGCAGCATGATGATGTCGTCGCGGTCGTCCCCCTCGGACACCCGGATCGCGTCGGGTACCCGCCCCACCTCCTTGTATCCGCACGACGTGTAGAACCGGTCGACTCCGATGCCTCCGCGGCAGGTGAGCCGGATGGCCTCGATCCCCCCGATCCCCCGGGCGGCGTCCGCGGCGGCGCCCATCAGGTCGCGCCCGTAGCCCTTGCCCTGGTGGCGGGGGTGGACCATCACCGTGTAGAGCCAGAGCCAATGAGCCATCAGCCGGTGCGTGTTGAGGGCGAGGAAGGCCGTGGCGGCGACGGCACCCTCCTCGTCGCGGCCGACCAGGAGGCGGGTGCGCCCCTCGGCCATGGCGACGAGGTGCTTGACCAGCTCGGGCCGGACGTCGTCGTTCGTGACGGGCGGTACGAAGCCGACCGCGCCGCCCGCGTTGGAGACATCGGCCCACAGCTCGGTTATGCCGTCCCGCAGCGCGCGGTCGACCTCCGGGTCCAGCTCAAAAGTAAGTGCCATAGTGGCAGATTAACCATTACCACCCCGCCCCCTCAAGCCATGCCCGGTACCCGAGAAGGCCTCTGCACGAGAAAGCCCCGGCCGACGGCCGGGGCTCTACTCGTACGGGGCTGCCGACGACGGAACGTCAGACGCGCATCGGCTGCGGCGACTCGCGCCGCTCGGCGTCCGGGCCCGGGTACTCGCGGATGATCTCGTACCGGGTGTTGCGCTCGACGGGCCGGAAGCCCGCGTCACGGATCAGGTCGAGCAGGTCCTCGCGGCCGAGCTTGTTCGGCGTGCCGTAGTTGTCCGCGTCGTGCGTGATCTTGTACTCGACGACCGAGCCGTCCATGTCGTCCGCGCCGTGCTGGAGCGCGAGCTGGGCGGTCTGCACGCCGTGCATGACCCAGAAGACCTTGACGTGCGGGACGTTGTCGAAGAGGAGCCGCGAGACGGCGAAGGTCTTCAGCGCCTCGGCACCGGTCGCCATCGTCGTCCGGGCCTGGAGCTTGTTGCGGACCTTGCCGTCCTTCATGTCCACGAAGTCGTGCTGGTAGCGCAGCGGGATGAAGACCTGGAAGCCGCCGGTCTCGTCCTGCAGCTCACGCAGCCGCAGCACGTGGTCGACGCGGTGCCGGGGCTCCTCGATGTGCCCGTACAGCATCGTCGCCGGGGTCTTGAGCCCCTTCTCGTGCGCCAGGCGGTGGATGCGCGACCAGTCCTCCCAGTGGGTGTCGTGGTCCACGATGTGCTGCCGGACCTCCCAGTCGAAGATCTCCGCGCCGCCGCCGGTCAGCGACTCCAGACCGGCCTCGATCAGCTCGTCGAGGATCTCGGAGGCGGAGAGCCCGGAGATGGTCTCGAAGTGGTGGATCTCGGTGGCGGTGAACGCCTTGAGGGAGACCTGCGGCAGGGCCTCCTTCAGCGCGCTGAGCGAGCGCGGGTAGTAACGCCACGGCAGGGTGGGGTGCAGTCCGTTGACGATGTGCAGCTCGGTGAGGCTCTCGCCCTCCATCGCCTTCGCGAGCCGGACGGCCTCCTCGATGCGCATGGTGTACGCGTCCTTCTCGCCCGGCTTGCGCTGGAACGAGCAGTACGCGCACGACGCGGTGCACACGTTGGTCATGTTGAGGTGCCGGTTGACGTTGAAGTGCACGACGTCGCCGTTCAGCCGTGTCCGCACCTCATGGGCGAGGCCGCCGAGCCAGGCCAGGTCGTCCGACTCGTAGAGGGCGATGCCGTCCTCACGGGTCAGCCGCTCCCCTGCGCGGACCTTCTCCTCCAGCTCGCGCTTGAGCCCAACGTCCATGCGGCTGCCTCCCAGGTGTCGACGTTCTTGTGCCTTCCCGGCGATACCGGGTGAAACCCCCGGTCCCCCGGGGGCTCCACCACGTTACGCCTACACCTCTTCGGGAAGTTCCCCGACCCGGTTCTCCCACTTGGTGGAGAGCACGATCGTGGTACGCGTACGCGAGACGCCCTTCGTACCGCTGAGCCGGCGAATGGTCCGCTCCAGACCGTCCACGTCACCGACGCGCACCTTGAGCATGTACGAGTCGTCGCCCGCGATGAACCAGGCGTCCTCGATCTCCGCGAGGTCCTTCAGCCGCCGCGCCACGTCCTCGTGATCGGCCGCGTCGGAGAGCGAGATGCCGATCAGGGCCGTGACACCGAGCCCCAGGGCCGCGGCGTCGACGGTGGCGCGGTAGCCGGTGATGACACCGGCGGATTCCAGCCGGTTGATGCGGTCGGTGACGCTGGGCCCGGAGAGCCCGACGAGCCGTCCCAGCTCGGCGTACGAGGCCCTGCCGTTCTCCCTGAGGGCCTGGATGAGCTGCCTGTCCACCGCGTCCATATGACTGAAACCTTCCATTGTTCAGCAGTATCGCGAGTCTACGTGTAGAATCTAAGGCATGCAGGCATCATCGCCTGCAAATCTTCTCGAACATCCAAAAAAAGCTTTCGAATCCTCAGGAGTGAGAACACCGTGTACACGATCGAGATGGCCTACGCCCGGATGCGCGAGCTGCAGGACCTGGCCAACCGCTCGCGTGCCCACCAGCCCGCCGCCGCGCACCGCATCGACAAGCCCCGCAGCCCGCGCGCCACGAAGAAGCGCTGACCACTGGCTCAGCCATCCCGGCGAGAGCCACCACCGAGCTCTCCCTCCCACCGGCGGTACAGGCCGTGCGGCACCCCCGCCGCGTCCAGCACCCGCCCCGCGACGAAGTCCACCAGATCCTGGATGTGCGTCGCCCCCGCGTAGAACGCCGGAGAGGCGGGCAGCACCACGGCGCCCGCCTCGTCCAGGCTCACCAGATGCTTCAGCGTCTGCCCGTTCAGCGGGGTCTCCCGCACCGCGACGACCAGCTTCCGCCGCTCCTTGAGCGTCACGCTCGCGGCCCGCTGGAGCAGATCCTTCGAGAGCCCGAGCGCCACCCCGGCCACGCACGCCGTCGACGCCGGGACGATCAGCATCCCCTTCGCCGGGTACGACCCCGAGGACGGCCCCGCGGCGAGATCACCGGCCGGCCAGTGCCGTACGCCCTCGATGTCGGCGTCGCCCACGTCGAAGGTGTGCGGCTTGCCGTCCGCCCCGCGCGCCAGCCAGCTGCGCAGATCCTCCTGCCAGTGCGCGTCGCGGAACGCGATCCCGGTCTCGTCCAGCAGCGTCAGCCGCGAGGCCCGGCTCACCACCAGATCGACGCTCTCCCCCGCGGCCAGCAGACCGCGCAGCACGGCTGCGGCGAATGGGGTGCCCGAAGCGCCTGAAACCCCGACAATCCAAGGCTGTCGCTGGTGCTGACTCACTGAAGTCCCGGAATCCACACTCCTGAGCCTATCCGGCGGCACGAAACCGGAACTGAGTAAGGTGCCCCGGGCGTTCCAGGGGTGGGAACAGGGACGGCGGGCAACCGCAAGGAACGACAGGGGACGGCAGGGGGGCACGATGGCCGCATCGTGGGACCGGTCCGCGCCGGCGTGGACCGCGGGCGACCGCGCGAAGACCGCGGCCAAGCTGATGCTGGGCTGGGTGGCGTTCCTCTGGCTGCTCGAAGCTGTCGACGCCGCGACCGGCCATTCGCTGGACTCGTTCGGGATCGAGCCCCGCCGGGCCGGCGAGCTGCTGGACGTGGTGCCCGCGTCCTTCATCCACTTCGGCTTCGGCCATGTCGCCTCCAACAGCGTGCCGCTGCTGGTCTTCGGCTTCCTGGCGGCGCTGAGCGGCGTCCGCAGATTCGCCGCCGTGGCCGCAGTAATCATCGTGGTCGACGGGCTCGGCGTCTGGCTGGTCTCACCGGACGGTTCCAACACGGCGGGCGCGTCCGGGCTGGTCTTCGGCCTCTTCGGCTATCTGCTCGTCCGGGGGTTCGTGGACCGCAGGGTGCTGGACATCGCCGCAGGTCTGGTGGTCGCCGCGATATGGGGCTCGTCGATCCTGGTGGGGCTCTCCCCCGCCGACGCCTCGGTCAGCTGGCAGGGCCATCTGTTCGGGCTGGCGGCGGGCGTGGCGGCGGCGTTCGTCTTCCGCCGCCCCGCGCGCGGCTGGAGCACGGCGACGCCCGCCCGGCCGCTCATACCGTAGAGCGCGTTCGGCCGCTCATGGCGCAGGGCCTGCCCGGCCGGTCATGTGACTTTCTGACCGGCCAGTCGTCGGTTCGGGTACGGGCCGGGGATCTGGCGCATCGCGAGTGGTCGCTTCTGGAGTCGCGTCTACCGCCGTCGGGCAGCCGTCCTCCGCCCATGATCCCCCCGGACGGATCCCATGGTGTCCGGGTCAGCCGCCCTGACCGGCGCTCCCCATCGGGCCGACCTTCACCTGGGAGCCGGAGCCGTCGGTGACGGGCAGCGTGTCGGCGCCCGGCCAGTCGAGGGTGACCGACTTCGTCTCGTCCGGCGGGGTCACCACCAGCCCCGTGATGCGGACGCCGGAGCCGCCCGACGTGTTGATCGGGTAGTTGATGCCGAAGTACACCGACTTCCCGTCCTTGAGGGTCATCGGGGTGGCCTTCTCACCGGTGCGCTTCGCGGACAGCGACCCCGAGCTGGTCTTCAGGTCGACGCCCGCGTACCCGGAGAGCACGCAGTCCCGGCCACCGCCGTTCTTCAGCTCCACCGCGACGGTCCCATCGGAGTCGCCATCGATGGTGCTGTCGATCGCCGTGATCTCCAGTTCGTCGGTGCGGCACTTGCCGGCCTTGCCGTTCTCGCTGGAGCCGGTCCCGGCGGTCGTGCCCTGCCCGCCGGATCCCTGCCCGCCGGATCCCTTTCCGGCGGAGTCCTTCCCGCCGTCCTGATCCGAACCGCCCGAGCCCGAACCGCCGCCGGTGGAAGACGCGGTGGACGCGGACGACGGGGCGATCTGTCCCATGCCTTCGTCGCCGTTCTGGCAGGCCGTGAGCGAGAGACCCGCGACAACGGCCAGGGCTGCGAAGGTGAGCTTCTGTACGCGCATTGTTTCTTCCTCAGCGTCGGTGGGGGGCGGCCGCTCGGCACGGTCGGTACGAGCGAGCGTTTCTGATCACCAAGAGCCGCCCGGCCCGGCAAGGCGTTCCGCCCAACCACCCGCTAATACACCGCTGTTACACGCACTGCCAGGCACGACGCGCACCACCACCGGGCACACCCCGCCCGTACCGCCCCCTGCCGCACCCGCTCCCTGCCGCCGTCCGGCACGGGAATCAGGGGCCGGACACGGCGCGCCGTACCGCGCCGCCGGCCGGCCGGGACGGCGGTTCCCGCCGCCGTTCCGCACCCGTCAACGCCCGCACCCCACTGGGACGGACCCGTAACGCGACGATCCTTGACCAGAGCAGGTGACATGCCTCCTCAACCCGCCTCGCCCGCGCCCGGGGCAGCCGTCCGTCGAGGATGAGGTCCTGGATGCGCCGGACACGACCCCGGGCAGGCTCAGACGGTCAGGCCCCGCACCAGCAGGTCCAGGAGAGCGCACGCGAACAGCGCCATCCCGATGAACCCGTTGACCGAGAAGAACGCACGGTTCAGCCGGGACAGATCGTGCGGGCGCACCACCCGGTGCTCGTACACGAAGGCGACGGCGACGATCACCATGCCGATCCAGTAGAAGAGCCCCGCCTCCGTGGCCAGCCCGAACCAGACCAGCAGCCCGGTCGTCACCACGTGGCAGACCCGCGCCCCCCAGAGCGCGGCCGGGATCCCGAACCGGGCCGGCACCGACAGCACCCCGTGCGCCCGGTCCGCCTGGACGTCCTGGCAGCCGAAGATCAGGTCGAAGCCGCCGATCCAGATCCCGACCGCGAGACCGAGGATCACCGCGTCCCACGACCAGCTGCCGGTCACCGCCAGCCAGGCACCGATCGGCCCTATCGCCTGCGCGATGCCCAGGATGGCGTGCGGGTAGTGGGTGAACCGCTTCCCGTACGGATAGACCACCATCGGCACGACGGCGACCGGCGCGAGCGCCAGACAGAGCGGATTCAGCAGCGCGGCCGCCCCGAGGAAGAAGACGACGGCGATGATCGCCCCCGTCCACGCCGACTTCACGGACACCGCGCCGGTGACCAGTTCCCGGCCCGCGGTGCGCGGGTTACGGGCGTCGATCTCCCGGTCGATGATCCGGTTGCAGGCCATCGCGAACGTCCGCAGCCCCACCATGGCGATGGTGACGAGCAGCAGCGTGCCCCAGTGGATGGACTCGTCCGCCTGGAACATGGCGGTCAGGGCGGCGATGTAGGCGAAGGGCAGCGCGAAGACCGAGTGCTCGATCATCACGAGCCGCAGGAACGCCTTGACCCTGCTGTTCGGCTGTACGGGCCCTGAGCCCAGTGCTGCTTCGGCGGCGCTCACAGTCCGTATTCCTTCCACCGGCGGTCGACCTTCGCCGCCGTCTCGGGGTCGGACTCGACCATCTCCGGCCAGCCCCCGTCCCGCGTGTAGCCCTCCTCGGGCCACTTCCTCGTCGCGTCGATCCCCGCCTTGCCGCCCCAGAACTGCTGGTAGGAGGCGTGATCGAGATGATCGACGGGCCCCTCGGTGACGGTCAGGTCCCGCGCGTAGTCCGTGTTCCCGAGCGCCCGCCAGGCCACCTCGTGCAGATCGTGGACGTCACAGTCGGAGTCCACGACCACGATCAGCTTGGTCAGCGACATCATGTGCGCGCCCCAGATGGCGCTCATCACCTTCTGGGCGTGCTTCGGGTACTTCTTGTCGATCGAGACGATCGCACAGTTGTGGAAGCCGCCCGCCTCCGGCAGGTGGTAGTCCACGATGTCCGGCACGATGATCTTGAGGAGCGGCAGGAAGAACCGCTCGGTGGCCCGCCCCAGCGGCCCGTCCTCGGTCGGCGGCCGGCCCACCACGATCGACTGGAGCAACGGACGCTTCCGCATGGTCACGCAGTCGATGGTCAGTGCGGGGAACGGTTCCTGCGGCGTGTAGAAGCCGGTGTGGTCACCGAACGGCCCCTCGGGAAGCATCTTCCCGGGCTCCAGCCACCCCTCGATGACGACCTCCGCCTGCGCCGGGACCTGCAACGGCACGGTCTTGCAGTCGACCATCTCGATCCGCTTGCCCTGGATGAACCCGGCGAAGAGGTACTCGTCGATGTCCCCCGGCAGCGGCGCGGTGGAGGCGTACGTCACCGCGGGCGGCGCCCCGAACGCGATCGCGACCGGCAGCCGCTCCCCACGCTTGGCGGCGACCTGGTAGTGGTTGCGGCTGTCCTTGTGGATCTGCCAGTGCATCCCGATGGTGCGCCGGTCGTGGCGCTGGAGCCGGTAGAGGCCCAGGTTCCGTACGCCGGTCTCCGGGTGCTTGGTGTGCGTGAGCCCCAGATTGAAGAACGAGCCGCCGTCCTCGGGCCAGGTGAAGAGCGCGGGCAGCAGGTCCAGGTCCACGTCGTCGCCGGTGAGGACGACCTCCTGCACGGGTGCGCTCTCGGACTTCACCTTCTTCGGCGGCACGTGCACCATCGAACCGAGCTTCCCGAAGGCCTCCCGCACCCCGACGAAGCCGTGCGGCAGCTCCGGCTTGAGCAACCCGCCGATCTTGTCGCCGATATCGGCGTACGACTTCAGCCCGAGCGCCTTGAGCAGCCGCTTGTCGGTCCCGAAGACGTTCATGGCCAGGGGCATCGACGACCCCTTGACGTTCTCGAAGAGCAACGCGGGCCCGCCCGCCTTGTTCACCCGGTCGACGATCTCGCCGACCTCCAGATACGGGTCGACCTCGGCCTTGATGCGCTTGAGCTCGCCCTCGCGCTCCAGTGCTCGGAGGAGGGAACGAAGATCGTCGTAAGCCATGCCGTCCAGTTTGTCATCACCGTTGGCGATCACCTGGGTTGCCCCACCTCTGCGCAACATGGCCCTGCTCGTTGAGCGCGGCCTCGATCGAGGCGATGCGTGTGAGTGGCTGTGTGACTGTGGTCGCGAGGCTGGTTCGTCGCCCTGGACCGGAGCCAGTTGTCTCGGTCAAGGGGCGCCAGGCCTTCGATGTGGTGATGGCTGCCCGTAGCCCGGGGCTCGGTGTGGCCCCGGAGAGGCCGTCACCACCGTCGGTGCACGGATGCCTTACTACCGGTCACCAGGCTTGCCGGCGGAACGTCATCGGCCACGACCGCGCCGGCGGCGACCACGGCATCACGGCCGATGCTGACGCCGGGCAGAATCGTGGCACCGGCACCGATCCACACGTTTTCCGCCACGTCGATGGGCGCGCCGCTCAGCCACCCCCGTCGCTCCTCAGGATCGACCGGGTGACCGACGGTGATGAACGTGACCTTCGGTCCGACCATCACGCGCTCGCCGAGCCGGATGCCGGCGTAGTCCAGGAACGTGCAGTTCTGGTTGATGAACACGCGCTCGGCGAGGTCGAGGCGGAGGCCGTGGTCCGTGTAGAAGGGCGGATAGATCGTGACTTTCGCCGGCAGCGGCTTGCCGAGGATCTTTTCGAACAGGTCCGCCTTGCCCGCTTCGTCCTCGAAGGGCAGGAGGTTCAGGCGGGAGGTGAGCTCGGTGACCCGCAGGACCCTCTCGGCCATGGCCTGGAACTCGGCGCTGTGGATGCGCATGAGACGGTCACTGGGCATGTCAGGATCCTTCCTGGTGTACCGGTGACCGGCACAGGACTCACTGGGCGCCGGCGGAGGCTGCTGTCAGCAGCCGGTCGAGTCACCTTCGTCGGGGTTGGGACCTGCGAGCATTCTCGATGTCGCTGTCGCCGCGCCGTGGCGTCGCTGCCCAGGACGGGACCCAGACCGTCCCAGGGAGCCTTGGCAGGCTTCCGAGGTGGGTGATGATTCCACGGAGTCCTGGATGTGGATTCGTTCCGGGGAGGATGAGCGAGAGTGGGTATGCGAGGGTCGGATTCACGACAGGGATGCGGCGTAGATCGTAGTGCGTCGGCCAGGTGTACCGGTCGCGTGCCCCGACGAGCGTGGCCACGTCCGCGGAGTCCGCGAGCGTGTCCAGGAGTACTTCGTCTCCGAAGTGCGGGCCTGTGGCGTCGATGCGTAGGTCGAAGTCGGTGGCGAGATGATCGTAGAACTCGGCCCATTCGCTTCGGGGCGCGATACCCGGCACCCAGATCCGGTGCTTACGCAGCTGCGGTGGTGTCAGTCTTCGCGCGGAGGCGAGCGGATGTCTCGGTCCGACGAGAAGTTCCAGCGGTGAGTCGAACGCGTGGATCATTTGCAGGGCGGGCGGCAGTGTGGCCGGGTCGGTGACGGTACGGAACGAGGCGTCGATATCACCTGCTTCGACGGCGGCGACCGCCACGCGTGGGTCATTGACCCTGAGGGTCACCACATCGAGGTTGGTTTCGGGATGCGACCGCCAATAGTCGTGCAGAACAACGGCCTGCGCGCTTCGCAGGCCGAGAACGTCGATCCGAAGGGCCCGGGAGCCCGGCCTGACCGCGGCGATGGCGCGCTCGACACCCGCGACGACGCTCTGCGCGTGAGGGAGAAACGCCCGACCGTCGAGCGTCAGCTCAACCCCTCGGGCGGTACGTGTGAACAGACGGACTTCCAGCTCGCGCTCCAGGGCGGCGATCCGCTTGGAGACTGCCTGCTGTGTCACACCCAGCTCATCGGCCGCATGTTGCAACTGTCCGAGCTCGGCCGCCCGGACGAACGATCGCATTGCCTCGGTGTCCACCGGTTCACCTTAGGCGTGCACAACTGATCGTTGTGACTCGTCGAGGATCGGTTGACCGGATCGCGGATGTCCACCTCCGCGCCGGCCGCGGCCGCACGGCGGACCCGTACCCCGACCTGTCGGCCGCCGGTTCCCACCTGCTCGCCGTGGGACGTCATTGGCACCGGCTACTCTGGGCCCGTCACCGGGGCGGGACAAGCCCCGCCATCTCTCCGCGGGGGGACCTTTCCACCATGTTCCGGGCCCTGATCTATCTCCTGCCTCTGGCGCTGACGATCTACGCGTTCATCGACTGCCTGAACACCCCCGAGGACGAGGCCAAGCACCTGCCGAAGATCGCCTGGGTCTTCATCATCCTGCTGTTCTGGATCGTTGGCCCGATCGTCTGGCTCGCTGCGGGCAAACTGCGCCAGGTGCCCGCCGGGGGCCGTACGCCCTCCGAATGGCACCGCAACCACCGCTCGCAGTGGGTGGCGCCGGACGACAATCCTGAGTTCCTGAAGGCGCTGAAGGAAGAGAACAAGAAGGACGAGTCGCTCCTCAAGGACTGGGAGGCGGACCTGCGCCGCCGCGAGGAGGAGCTCAAGCGCCGTGAGAGCGGCGAGAGTTCGAGCCCTTCCGGCGACTGACGAGCGGGGTGCCGGGGGCAGCGGCCCCCGGCGACGACGATCAGGAGCACGCACGCGTGAACGACAGGGCCATGCTCGCCACCGCCCTCGCCGAGGCCCGGACCGGGCTCGCCGAGGGCGGCATCCCCATCGGCGCCGCGCTGTACGGGCCGGACGGCACGCTCCTCGGGCGAGGGCACAACCGCCGGGTGCAGGACGGCGATCCGTCGCTGCACGCGGAGACGGCCGCCTTCCGCGCGGCCGGGCG
This sequence comes from Streptomyces sp. NPDC057543, assembly GCF_042801895.1. Classification (NCBI taxonomy): domain Bacteria; kingdom Bacillati; phylum Actinomycetota; class Actinomycetes; order Kitasatosporales; family Streptomycetaceae; genus Streptomyces; species Streptomyces sp. NPDC057543. Next base: position 12,781 of record NZ_JBHVFF010000011.1, read on the forward strand.
GCAGCGTTCGTACCGGGGCACGACGATGGTGACGACGCTCTCCCCGTGCTGGTACTGCTCCGGACTGGTACGGCAGTTCGGGATCTCGCGGGTGGTGATCGGCGAGGCGCGGACGTTCCACGGCGGTCACGACTGGCTGGCCCGGCACGGCGTCGGGATCGTGGTGCTCGACGATGCCGAATGCATCGCGCTCATGCGGGACTTCGTACGGGATCGGCCCGATCTGTGGAACGAGGACATCGGCGCCGGCTGACACCCCCGCCCATCCCGCGTCCCAATCGTTCGAAAATCTACACCTGGCTCCAACACCCGCCCGATATCCTGGTGTTGACGGTGTGACAGATCGGATGGGACAGCGGCGCTGGGGGTGCTGTGGAGAGAGATCTGTACGGGCGCGAAGCGATCTTCGGCGATGACGGACTTGCGGCGCGTCTGACCGGTCTCACTCCGTACGGCTCCGCCCGGGTCGCGTACGAGCATCGTGACGATCCGCCGGTCGCCGTGCTGACCGGTGGCCGCGGCATGGGCAAGACGGCCGTGCTCAAGCAACTGCGCCATCTGTACCGGGAGATCACTCCGGTCGCCCTGGTCGACTGCGAGGCCGTCGTGCCGCCCGCGGACCCGGGGCCCGGCTGGACCCCGGTCACCGGGGCGCTTCAGGAGCTCGCCACCCAGCTGACGGCGAAGGTGCATGCGGCGCGGCAGGTGCCGTTCCCCCGGCTGAGCCTGGGGCTCGTCGCCGTCGCCTCGATCTCCTGGACGCGGGAGGACGAGACGCAGGCGCAGCAGGATCTGCAGTCGCTCGGCCCGGTGCTGGCGACCGTCGACACCCGTGGCGACGCGGCGACGGGCTGGGTCACCAAGGTGCTGACGAAGCTGGCGGCCAGCGCCTTCGACTCGATGGTGCCGCTGGCCGGGATGGTCGCGGAGGCGACGATCGAGACGGTGCTGGAGGAGTCGTTCAGCCGGTTCCAGCGGCGGGCGGCGGACTGGTACGGGACTTATCCGCACGCGGGCGGCAACGGCAGGATCGGGCTGCGGCAGCTGGCCGTCGATTTCGAGCGCGGTGGTGATCTGCGCCGCCGGGCCGAGGATCATCTGGTGCTCGCGCTGGTCGCGGATCTGGTGCGGGCGTACGGGGGGCTGGCGCGGGGTGCCCGCCGGGGCCGTCCGGTGCTGCTGCTGGACAACGCGCACACGCTGCTGGGCCGACAGCTGGTGGAGCCGGTGCTGCGGCAGCGGGCCGCCGGGGTGCGCGATCAGATCGCCGTGTTCGCCTCCTCGCGGGCCCGTGCCCACGTGGGGCTGAGCCATGCGGTGCGCAGGCGGCTGCCCGAGGTGGCGCACGGTTCGCACTGGGTGCGCGGTTCGGAGGTGACGTCCGGGATTCTGGCCGTGGAGCTCACCGCGCTGAGCCCGGTGCATGTGCAGGCGGCGTTCGACCGGCACGATCCGGTGGGCCGGGCCCCGGCCGGGCTGGCCCGTGGGGTGCACCGGCTGACGGGCGGGCGCCCGCTGGGCGTGGCGCTGCTGGCGCAGGCGGCGGGCGAGGCGCTGTTGCCCGGGGCGTCACGGCCGCAGGCGCCACGGCCGGGCGCGCCGCGATCGGGGAGGCCGGCACCCGAGTCGCTGGTGCCGGGTGCGTTGCTGGACCGGACGGTGGAGCTGCGGGAGGACCGGGCGCCGGTGCGGGTGGCGGACGAATTGCTGACGCGGCTGCTGCCGGGGCAGCAGCTCGACGTGCTGAGCGTGCTGGCCGCCGCGCACGGTGAGGAATCGGCGCGGCGGCTGGCCTCGGGCCGCCTGCGTGGCCTGTCGACGGACAGCAATGTCGCCCTGCGGGTACGGGATGTGCTGCGGTCGCAGGACTGGCCGGTCGGCCCCGAGTACTTCGTCGCCGATCCGCTGCTGCGGTCGCTGCTGCTGCACCGGCTGCGGTTCCAGGGCAACGACCACCGGGACTCCGGGGCGTGGCGTGCGGTGCACGAGACCCTGCACAGGGAGTACGCGCCCGGGGGCCACTGTGTGAGCGTCCGGCATCAGCTGCACCAGGAGCTGGTGCTGGGCAGCACGGGAAACTGCGTGACGTATCTGCGGGAGCGGTTCACCGGGCCCGATGTGACGGAGTGGCTCGACCGGCTGCGGTTCATCGCCTCGGCACCGTATCCGCATCCGCCCGGCCGTACCGGTCCCGATCCGCGGCGGGCGGTCGCGCTCGGCCGGGACGAGCCCGGTTCGTTGCCGGACGAGGAGACGGGACTCGACAGGCTCGGCGAGCGCGCCGCGGGGCTCCAGTTGCAGCTGCGCAGGCTGCTGTACGCCGTATGGCTGCTGTCCGATCCACTGGCTCTGCCGGACGAAGAGGTGATCGACAAGATGGCGCACGAACTGCGACAACTGTCCGGCAGGCATCCGACGGGCAACAGTGTGCTGTGGGACGCGGCGACGCACTGGCCGCGGGACATCAGGGCCTGGCACCCGCTGTCCATGCCGCCGGGTTCGGGCGGAAGCCGGGGCGGGCAGCGGCGTGGGGACGGTGGCTCGGATGCGTAACCCGCTGCGCTATCGCGTCTGGTACACGGCGCGGCAGAAGGTCGTCACCACGGTGGTGGCCGGCGCTCTGCTCGTCACGTCCGGCTGGTACGGCATCGGCCGGCTCACCGCCCCCGAGGACCGCTCCTGCGCGAAGGGGGTCGAGCGGCCGCCGGGCAGCGACGAGTGCATCGGCATCTCCGGTGACGGCTACGACTTCGGGCGGTCGAAGCTGACCGTGGTCGCGGCGGCCATCGCCCGGGAGAACGCCACTCTGAAGCCGGGCCGGTACGCGACGGTCGCACTGCTGCTGCCGCTGACGTCGACGGACGAGGCCATGCAGACGAAGATGCGGCGCGAACTCCAGGGCGCGTTCGCCGCCCAGTACCGGGCCAACCATCTGTCGAACGAGCAGGTGCCCAAGATCCGCGTCGTGCTCGCGAACACGGGGAAGAACAACCTGCTGTGGAAGCCCACGGTGGACCGGCTGAAGACGATGACCGGCGCCCCGGACCGCCTGCGGGCCGTGTCGGGCGTCGCCACCAGCAGTACGCAGGTCAAGGCGGCGGTCAAGGAGCTGACCGCCGCGCACATCGCGGTCGTCGGCACCACCATCACCGCCGACGACATCGCCAACGGTCCGGGCGGCGACCCGTTCCCCGGGCTGGCCCGCGTATCGCCGACCAACCGGGACGAGGCGCGGGCGCTGGCGCACTTCGGGCAGGTGAAGGCGGACAAGGCGCTGCTGGTCCAGGACACCCGTACCGGGGACCACTACACGGACACGCTGCGGGCGGCGTTCACGTCGCTGGTGAAGGGCACGCAGTACGAGCCGGAGCTGTTCACCTCGCGCGAGGACCCCAACGACGAGGGCACCACGGCCAATACGTTCCAGCAGATCACGCACATCATCTGTGACACGGACGCGGAGACGGTGTTCTTCGCCGGACGCCACACCCAGCTGCGGCAGTTCATCAACGCGCTGGGGGCCCGGGGCTGCCAGAGCCGCCCGTTCACCATCCTGACCGGCGACGAGGGCTCGTACCTCGGCAGCGACAAGAAGCTCGACCGGGACGCGCTGCGCCGCAAGCTGACGGTCCGCTACGCCTCACTGGCGCACCCGGATGCCTGGACGGCGGCGACGGCGGCGGGCAAGGCCGGCCCGGCGACCGGCGGCTCCCCGGCGGACTACCGGAGCTTCCTGGAACTGCTGGCCACGGTCGCGAAGAAGCCTGTGGGCCCGATCGGTCCGACCCGTCACCAGGATCTGACCGACGGCCAGATCATCATCGCGCACGACGCCATGACGCTGGCCGTGCACGCCGTCCGCCAGGCAACCCCGCAGGACAAGCAGCTGCCGCAGCCCGCGGACGTGGGTGAGCAGTGGCCGCGGGTGAAGGGTCCGTTGCGGGTGTCGGGGGCCGGCGGCTGGATCTGCCTGGACAACCACGGGAACCCGTACAACAAGGCGGTGCCGGTGGTGGAGCTGGCGCCCGAGGACGCCCGTCAGCGATTCGTGGCGATCGCCTGGCCGGCGGGAGCGCCGCCCGACCCGAAGTGCCTGCCGCCGTCCTAGGGTGTCCCGCGGATCAGGGCCGGACAGGGCGCGGCGTCCGGTGCGGTGCGTCGCAAGGCGCCGGAGCGTCCTGAGGTGGGGCCTCCCCTGCTCGAACGGAGTCGAGAGCCTGGGGAAGGAGCTCTTCGGTCGTTTCGGCAACGCCGCGAGGTGCCGTGCCGGGCGTCGCGACCCCGGCCGTGATCCGCCGGACAGGCCCTGGTGCCCCTCCCGGCAGGCTTCGCCGGTCACGGCACCGGACGGCCGTGATGTCGCGTCACCGCGCGGTGGCCGCGTACTCCTCGCGCAGCTCCGCCCACCGGACCGGGGTCCACCTCGTCCAGTCGGCGGGGTAGCCGTCGAGCGCGTCCACGAGGTAGAGGAAGTGGTCGTGCCAGTCGGCGAGGCGGTCCAGGCGCATCGTGTCGTAGCCCCGGAACTCGTGCCTGAAGCGCAGCAGCACATGGTCGCCGCGCGGTGGCTCCAGATGGAAGCGGATGCGGCCGTGGGCCCCTTCGAGGGTGTATTCGGCGACCCGCTCGACGTCCCAGGCGGTGACGGTGCCGGAGGCGGCCGAGGCGCGCCCGTTCAGGTCGGTGGTCAGCCGGCGCAGCGTGATCGCGCCACCGATGTGCGGTTCGAACGGATCGGCGGCGCCGAGCCAGCCGGCCAGCCCCTCGGAACTGGCTACGGCTGCCCACACCCGTGGAACGGGGTGGGGCAGCCGTAGCAGGAACCGCAGAATGTGCAGGTCACCGTGGGTCTCGCTGGTGCCACGCTCGATGACGGGGGTCGCGTCGGTCATGGTTCCAGCGTGGCCCGGTGGACCGGGATCCGCACCCCTTACGGGGCGGGCGCGGGTCAGACCCCGGCGTAGGAGTGCTTGCCGGTGACGAAGATGTTCACGCCGTAGTAGTTGAAGAGCCAGCAGCCGAAGGCGATGAGCGCCAGGTAGGCGGCCTTGCGGCCCTTCCAGCCGGCGGTGGCGCGGGCGTGCAGGTAGCAGGCGTACGCGACCCAGGTGATGAAGGACCAGACTTCCTTGGGGTCCCAGCCCCAGTAGCGGCCCCACGCGTCGCCCGCCCAGATGGCGCCCGCGATGATCGTGAACGTCCACAGCGGGAAGACGGCGGCGTTGATGCGGTACGAGAACTTGTCGAGCGTCGCGGCGGCGGGCAGCCGGGAGAGCACGGACTGGGCGAACGAACCGGGCTGCACGCCATTGGCGAGCTTGCTCTCGTAGCTGTCGCGGAAGAGGTAGAGCAGGGTGGCGACCGCGCCGATGTAGAAGACGGCGCCGCAGATGATGGCGGTGGAGACGTGGATCCACAACCAGTACGAGTGCAGTGCGGGCACCAGCTGGTCGCTGGAGGTGTAGAGCACCGTGGTAGCGATGCCGAGGTCCAGCAGGACGGTGGTGACCAGGAGCAGGCCCATCCAGCGGACGTTCTTCTTCAGCGCGAGCAGGATCAGGTACGCGCCGACCGCCACCGTGGAGAAGGTGATGGAGAACTCGTACATGTTGCCCCAGGGCGCACGCTGCACGGACAGCGCGCGGGCGATGACTCCGCCGGCCTGCACGAGGAAGGCGAGCACGGTCATGGAGACCGCCATGCGTCCGTACAGGTCGCCCTTGAACGTGCCGCCGGCCGCGCCGGGCCCGTCCGGGACGTCGCGGGAACCGGCTGCGGAGCGCGTGATGATCTTCGGGCGGTCCAGTACGGCGGTGCCGCCGCCCTGCTGCGCGACCTGCACCTTCACCGAGGCCCCGGCGCCCTGTCCCCCGGCGCCGGTCAGGGCGGCGGCGGTGCGGCCGACCTTGCTGCGGCTGCCGAACACCCATTCCGCGATGTGCGCGAAGAAGGCCAGGGTGTACACGGCCATCGACGAATAGATCAGCACATTGCTGGTGTGCGCCAGGTTCTCGTTGGTTGCGGCGGCGAGATTCACTTCTCAGCCCCTTCGGCAGGTTCTACGGGGGATTCTTCGACGGAGCCGGAATCGGATCCGGGGTCGGGGCCGGGCGCGGTGGGCGCGACGGCGTTGAGCGTGACCGCGAGATCGGCCAGCTCCTCGGGAAGCTTCGCGGACTCGCTGCGGCCGAGACCCGCCATTTCGACGACGGTGACGCCGTCCGCACCGCGTACGGCCCGCACCCAGACCCGGCGCCGCTGAATGAACAGCGAGCCCGCGAGTCCGGCGATCGCGGCGATGGCTCCGGTGAGCGCCCAGCCGCTGGCGGGCTGCTCGGAGATCTGGAAGCTGGCCCACTCCTCGACGCCCTCGAAGGTGATCGAACCGGCGCCGTCGGGCAGCTTCATCGTGTCGCCGACCGCCAGGCGCTGCTTGAGCAGGTTGCCCTTGCTGTCCTTGAACGCCTTCATCTTGGACTTGTCCAGCTGGTACACGTTCTGCGCCAGCCCGGAGTCGGGCCCGAGGTAGCCGTAGTAGCCGTTGAGGGCGAGCCGCGGATTGTCGGCGGCGGGGAACTGGGAGAACATCGTGCCCTGGTTGTCGCCCGCGAAGGTCGGCACGAAGAAGGCCTGGAAGCCCAGCTGGGTCTTCTCGCCGTTCTTGTCGCGGTAGCCGTCCAGCACCTTGATCGCCCCGGTCGAGGTGACGTTGTTGTCGATGGGCAGCAGCGGCACGGCGTTCCGGTAGACCACCTTGCCGCTCGCGTCCTTGACGGACACGACGGGCGCGTAGCCGTGCGCGTTCAGATAGACCTTGGTGCCGTCGATGACGAGGGGCTCGTTGACCCTGATGACGGTCTTCTGCGGCTTGCCGTACGCGCCCTTCTCGTACGTCACATGGGCCTCGTAGGTCCGGGGCGTACCGATCTGGGGGCCGCTGCGCTCGTACGTACCGATGAACTTGTCGAGCTTGAAGCTGAACGGGGCGAGCGAGTCGGTGTCGAACAGCGAACCGGACTTGAAGTCGTCGTACTGGGTGAGTGTGTTGGAGAAGCCGTCGCCCTCGACGACCAGTTTGGCGCCCTCGGACTTGAAGAGCTGTCCGAAGGCGAACGCCACCAGCATCACGATCAGGGCGATGTGGAAGATCAGGTTCCCGGCCTCGCGCAGGTAGCCCTTCTCGGCGGCGACCGCGTCCCCCGCGGTGTGCGCGCGGTACCGGCGCCTGCGCATCATGGCGAGCGCGGCCTCGCGGACCTGTTCGGGCTCGGCCTCGGTGCGCCAGGTGGTGTACGCGGGCAGCCGGGTCAGGCGCTTGGGGGCGCCCGGCGGGCGGCTGCGCAGCTGGTCGATGAACTGGCCGGTGCGCGGCACGATGCAACCGATGAGCGAGACGAACAGCAGGATGTAGATCGCGGAGAACCACACCGAGCTGTAGACGTCGAAGAACTGGAGCTTCTCGTAGATCGGCGTGACGGTGGTGTGGGCGTCCTTGAAGGTCTGCACCTTCATTTCGTCCACGCTGTTCTGCGGGATCAGCGAGCCGGGGATGGCGCCGAGCGACAGCAGGAAGAGCAGGATCAGCGCGACCCGCATCGAGGTGAGCTGCCGCCAGAACCAGCGGACCCAGCCGATGACGCCCATGGCCGGCAGGGCGGCCGCGGTCTCCTCGCGCGGGGCGGTGGAGAGCTGGGAGCCGGCCGCGCCCAGTTCGCGGGCGTTCTCCCGGTCCTGCTCGTCCCGGATCTCCCGCTCGTCCCGGTGCTCGCGCTCCGGGGCCGGGTTGGACTTGGTGTCGCTCATGGAACTCAGATCCCCACAGTGAAGCCGTTGGACCAGCCCTGCAATGCCTGCATCATGGTGTCCCACACGCCGGTGAGCAGGAGCAGGCCGGTCGCGATCATCATGACGCCGCCGATCCGCATGACCCATGCGTAGTGGCGCTTGACCCAGCCGAAGGCGCCGAGCGCCTTGCGGAAGGCGACTGCCGCGAGCACGAACGGCAGACCGAGCCCGAGGCAGTACGCGACGGTCAGTATCGCCCCGCGTCCGGCGGTGCCCTGCTCCATGGCGAGGATGCTCACCGAGCTGAGCGTCGGGCCGAGGCACGGGGTCCAGCCGATCCCGAAGAGGGCGCCCAGCAGTGGTGCGCCCGCCAGCCCGGTCACCGGCCTCTTGTGGATACGGAATTCGCGCTGCGTCATCCAGGGCATCAGGCCCATGAAGAAGATCCCCAGCAGGATCATCAGCACGCCGAGGATCCTGGAGAGCGTTCCGCTGTGCTCCTGGAGGGTGTCGCCAAAGAAGCCGAAGAGCGCGCCGCCGGAGACGAACACGGCGGTGAAGCCGAGCACGAAGAGCGAGGCGCCCACGACCATCCGCCCCCGCTTGGCCTGCGCCAGGTCCGTGCCGCTCACGCCCGTGACGTACGAGAGGTAGCCGGGCACGAGCGGCAGCACGCACGGTGAGAAGAACGAGACGAGCCCACCGAGTACGGCGATGGGCAGGGCGACGAGCAGCGCCCCGTGCAGGACGGTCTGGTTCTCGCCCTGGAGCGCGGCAAGGGTGAACACGGAATCACTTCTCCGCGATCAGCGGGTCGATCATCTTGTGCAGCTTGTCGGCGTCGAGCGCGGTCAGGGAACGGGCGGCGATCTTCCCGTCCCGGTCCAGCACCACGGTCGACGGAATGGCCTGCGGACGGAGTGTGCCCTTGGGGAAGCGGAGCATGAGCTTGCCGGTCGGGTCGAAGAGGCTCGGGTAGGGAACCCCGTAATCCTTCTCGAAGCTCAGCGCGGGGCCCTTCTGGGCGTCGCGCGTGTTGATCCCGACGAACTGGACGCCCTTGTCCTTCGTCTCCTTCGCCACCCTCGCGAAGTACTGGGCTTCCAGGCGGCAGGGCCCGCACCACGAGCCCCACATGTTCAGCACGACGACCTTGCCCTTGTAGTCGGCGACGTCGAGCTGCTTGCCGTCGAGGGTCTCGCCGTCGAGTTTCGGGGCGGCCTTGCGGTCACCCTTGGCCACGGTGGAGATTCCGCCACTGCCCGTGACGAAGTTCGTGTTGCCACCGCCACCGACCTTGTTGTCGTCCCCGCCGCACGCCGTCAGCGTGAGTGCGAGTGCGACGACCGCGGCGGGGGCGGCGAGCAGGGTGAAGCGGCGTCGAGGTACCCGGCCATAGCTCATGTGAAAAGTTTCGCATGGCGGTTACGGCGATCTCGGGCACCCCCCTCGGTGCCCGTAAAGCCCGTTGTCAGGTCTGTTTAAAGAAGGCGTTCCAGCCGCCTTCGGGTGCCTGCCCGACGCCCAGCGTACGGAGCTTGTCGAGCACGGCCGGGGTCTGCACGTCGAGCCAGTCGACGAACTGCTTGAAGGAGACGAGCCGTACGTCCGGCTTCCCCGCGATTTTCTTGATCGCTTCCTCGACCGCGTCCATATATATGCCGCCGTTCCACTCCTCGAAGTGGTTTCCGACGTAGAAGGGCGCGCGATTCGTCGTGTACGCGCGGTCGAAACCGGCGAGATACGACTGGGTGGCCTGCTTGCGCCAGCCCGGATAACGGGAGGGCATGCCCTTGGTCGAATTCTGCGACTGGTTGGCGAGGATGTTGTAGTCCATCGAGAGGACTTCGAAGGAGTGCCCGGGGAACGGCATGCCCTGCAGCGGCAGGTCCCAGACGCCCCCGCGCTTCTGGGGCCACACCTGGATGCCGCCGGGCGAACTGGCGTCGTAGCGCCAGCCCAGCCGGCTCGCCGTGGGCAGCAGATTGTCCTGGCCGAGCAGACAGGGGGCGCGGCCGCCGATCAGTTCCTTGCGGTAGTCGAAAGGCAGCGGATCGAGGTCGGTCCAGCCGGTGTTGGTGCGCCATTCGGTGACGAAGGAGACCGCCTGATCTATTTCGCTCCGCCACTGGGAGGGCGACCAGTTCGCGACCGATCCGGAACCGCCGCAGAAATGCCCGTTGAAGTGGGTGCCTATCTCATGTCCGTCGAGCCAGGCCTGCCGGACGTACTTCAGCGTCTGCTTGATGTGGTCATCGGTGAGATATCCGATGTCGGAAGCGCCGACCGGGTTGTTGGGCGGCCGGTACCTGGACTTCTTCGACTCGGGCAGCAGATAGAGGCCGGAGAGGAAGAAGGTCATCGCCGCGTCGTGTTCCTTGGCGAGTTCCAGAAAGCGAGGGAAGAGCCCGTTGCCGACCTCGCCCGCGCCGTCCCAGGAAAAGATCACGAACTGCGGCGGCGTCTGCCCGGGTTCGAGCGGAACCGGCGCGGCGGGCTGGTGCGGCTGCTTCCCGGTGTCCGCGGTGGAACCGTCGCCGATCTCCCGGACGTCCTTCTTGGCAGGCCCGGTCCCCGGGGTCTGCCCGTCGGCACCCTTCTCCCCCGCATCAGCGCCCGGCAGGCCCGTATCGGAGGTACCGCACCCCGCCAGACCGATGGCGGCCACGGCCCCAAGCCCGGCTCCGAGCAGACCCCTTCGGCTGATGTCGCGCATGAATTCCCCATCTGCGGTCGTTTTGCCTCAAGTCCCTACAAACTGACAAAGGCTTAGATGGGGGAAGCAGCACAAGGGTTCCGCGATTAGCACATCTTCCTGTGTGCGACCAGACCTCTCCTGCGATCGAACGCATGACCGAGCAAGCTGGGCGCAGCGGGAGCAGGGCTCGACCGCCGCCTCGGAGCGCCGGTCCCGTGGCGGCGGCAAAAACGCCGGACGGGCGAAAAATCAAGCCCGTCCGGCGATTGAGGACAGACCGGCAACCGGACGACCGGGGAATCCGGCGGACCGGGCGTGGGGCGGGGGCTCGGGAGCATCCCACCCCACGCCCCGCGGCCCCAGGCCGGCTACGCGCCGAACGCCTTCGACTTCCCCTTCACCGGCTTCGCTCCGGCCCGCAGATGAGCCGGCACCAGATCCCGCGCCGGCTCCGTGTACCCGACCGACACGATCTTGTCGCCCTGGTACGTGAAGCTGGTCAGCGACGCGAGCGTGCACTGCCGCTTGCGCGGGTCGTGCCACAGCCGCCGCCGCTCCACGAAGCTCCGCACGATCCAGATCGGCAGCTGATGGCTGACGCACACCGCCTCGTGACCGCGCGCCGCGTCACGCGCGGCGTCCAGGGCGCCCATCATCCGTACGACCTGCTCGATGTACGGCTCGCCCCACGACGGCCGGAACGGATTCGTCAGGTGCTTCCAGTTGTCCGGCTTGCGCAGCGCCCCGTCGCCGACCCCGAAGGTCTTGCCCTCGAAGACGTTGGCGGCCTCGATGAGCCGGTCGTCGGTGGCCAGGTCGAGGCCGTGCGTCTTGGCGATCGGCGTGGCGGTCTCCTGCGCCCGCTCCAGCGGGGAGGCCACGACATGGGTGATGTCACGGTCCTTCAGGTGCTCGGCGACCCGGTCCGCCATCTGCCGGCCCAGCTCGGAGAGGTGGTAGCCGGGGCGGCGCCCGTACAGCACGCCCTCCGGGTTGTGCACCTCTCCGTGCCGCATCAGATGGACGACGGTGACGTCCTTGCGGCTTTCGTTCGCGCTCATGCGGTGGCCTCCGATGCGGCGCGGGCAGCGGCGGGCAGGGCGGCGGCGATGCGCTCGACGGCCTGCGTGTCGTGGGCCGTGGAGACGAACCAGGACTCGAAGGCGGACGGCGGCAGGTAGACGCCCTGCGACAGCAGCGAGTGGAAGAAGGCGGTGAAGCGGAAAGCTTCCTGCCGCTTCGCGTCCTCGTAGTTCCGCACCGGCCGGTCCGTGAAGAAGACGGAGAACATGTTGCTCGCCGTCTGCACGGTGTGCGCCACGCCTTCCTTGGCGAGCGCCTCGCTGACCAGGCCGCGGATCTCCGCGGAGACCGCGTCCACCTTCGCGTACGCCGCGTCGTCGAGCAGCCGCAGCTGCGCGAGACCGGCGGCCGTGGCGACCGGGTTCCCGGAGAGGGTGCCCGCCTGGTAGACGGGACCGGCCGGGGCGAGGTGCGCCATCACGTCCGCGCGCCCGCCGAAGGCCGCGGCCGGGAAGCCGCCGCCCATGACCTTGCCGAAGGTCATCAGGTCGGGCCGCACCCCGTCGACGCCGAACCAGCCGGCCTTCGAGGTACGGAACCCGGTCATGACCTCGTCCGAGATGTAGAGCGCGCCGTTGGCGGCGCAGATCTCCTTGAGCCCGGCGTTGAAACCGTCCAGCGGCGGTACGACGCCCATGTTGCCCGGCGACGCCTCGGTGATGACGCAGGCGATCTCGCCGGGCTGCGCGGCGAACGCCTCCCGCACCGCCTCCAGGTCGTTGTACGGCAGCACGATCGTGTCGCCGGCCTGGGCACCGGTGACGCCGGGGGTGTCCGGAAGGCCGAAGGTCGCGACACCGGACCCGGCGGCGGCGAGCAGCGCGTCGACGTGGCCGTGGTAGCAGCCGGCGAACTTCACCACCTTGGCACGGCCGGTGAACCCGCGGGCGAGACGGATCGCGGACATGGTCGCCTCGGTGCCGGACGACACCAGCCGCACCTGCTCCACGGGCTCGACCCGGGCCACGATCTCCTCGGCGAGCGCGACCTCGCCCTCCCCGGGCGTACCGAACGAGGTACCGCGGCCGACCGCCTCCTGGACCGCGGCGATGACCTCGGGGTGGGAGTGACCGAGGATCATCGGCCCCCACGAGCACACGAGGTCGACATACTCACGGCCGTCGGCGTCGGTGAGGTACGGACCGGTACCGGACACCATGAAGCGGGGCGTACCGCCCACGGCCCGGAAGGCACGGACGGGAGAGTTGACGCCGCCGGGCGTCACGAGGGACGCGCGGTCGAAAAGCGTCTGCGAAACTGGGGCTTCATATTTGTAAGGCAGTTCGGTCATGACCTGCGACTTCTCCGACTCCGGGGGGCTAGTGACCTCCCCAGGGTAGGACAGCGCCCGTACGCGGCCGGGCGCGGAAGATTCCGGCCACCGAAAGCCCGGCGGGCACATCCGTCACGTGACGACCGGGCGTCGGCCCCCTCGCGTCTGCGAAACTGGGCCGACACAGGGAAAGCTCACACAATCCATGGTGTCCGAGCCACGGACGGTCTTGCGGACAGGTGTTTCACCGCGCGCCCGTGGGGGAGGTCACTGACACGATGATCGGGTTGCGCGGCGGGGGCTGCGTCTCCTAAGTAGTAGTCGGGTGGATGAAATATGCATCGCGGTGGCGGAGTGGGCGAAGGGACCGACGACCTGGGGCCCGAGCCTGCCCGGCGGGGTCGGCACCGGCGTGAGGCGGAGCGCAGACAGGGCATACAGGCCGGTGGTGCGCAGGGTGGCGGAGCCGGAAGCAGGAGTGGTGGCCGGGTGGGGGTGACCTACAAGTACTTCGGTGCCCCCGACGGGGCCACCGCGGCACGCGTGCCCATTTCGATGCGCCCCGAGGAGCTCGGGGGCGACGAACTGGGCATGGGCGGCATGTTCACCAAGATCAAGCCGGAGACGGTGGCGGCGATGGTCCTCACCGGCATCCAGGGCATACCCCTGCACAAGGTCCCCCCGCTGGAACTGGTCGTACTCCACCCCGATTACGCGGTGGTCAAGCTTCCGATGACGGTCGTCGACCCGCTGCGCGGCGTCGGCGAGGAGTCGGTGGGTGCCGCGGCCTTCATCTGGTCCACGGTCCCGGACCGGGGCGGTCCGCGCGACGCGTTCAACGTCTACCAACTGCTGCACGAATGGCAGGATTTCAGCCATCGCCTGCACGACGCGGGGCATCAGGCGTACTGCCTGGTGTGGCCCTGAAACAGGGGTTCCTCGCGGGGTGGGCGAATCGGACCGGGCCGGGGTGCATCGGGCCGGGGCGGTCCGGATCGGGCCTCGGCGCATCGGGCCGGGGCGGGCCTGATCGGGCCTCGGCGGACCGGGCCTGGACGGGGTGCATCGGGCCGGGGGCGGTCCGGATCGGGCCTCGGCGCATCGGCCGGACGGGGTCGCCGATGAGCCGGACTCGCCCGCGCCCGCGCGGTACGGCTTCGTACGGCGGCGGCGCGGCATCCTCGGCGGGCCGCCGCCGCACGTGGCGGGTCAGGCAGCGGCGGTCGTGGCCTGCTCGGTCACCTGGCGGATGACCTCGGTGAGCGCGGTGACGACCTCGGCGTCGTCGGCGGGGTGGGTCTCGGCGAAGCGCGTCACGGAGCCGGGGATGGACAGCTTGACGTCCTCCAGGACCACACCGCCCGCGATCCCGGCGGACTTGCGGGCATCGTCCTGTGCCCACACGCCGCCGTACTGGCCGAAGGCGGTGCCGACCACGGCGACCGGCTTGCCGGAGATGGCGCCGGCGCCGAACGGGCGGGACAGCCAGTCGATGGCGTTCTTCAGGACGGCCGGCATGGTGCCGTTGTACTCGGGCGAGAACAGCAGGAAGGCGTCGGCCCGGCCGGCCGCGTCGCGCAGCTGGACGGCGGCGGCCGGGACGCCACCCTCGACGTCGGTGTCCTCGTTGTAGAAGGGCACGTCGGCCAGGCCCTCGTACAGCTGGATGTCGACGCCCTCGGGGGCGTGCTTGGCGGCGGCTTCGGCGAGCTGGCGGTTGTGCGAGCCGGCGCGGAGGCTGCCGACGAGCGCGAGGATGCGTACAGACATGAGGAACTCCCAAAAGGGCGGAAACTTCGGAAACGGTTTCAAGCGGACCACGGTCCGTTGAAATTTGTACCACTTAAACGGACCACGGTCCACTTTCCTTTCCGGACGCTACCCTGAGCCCATGACCGGTCCCGAAACCCCGCCTCTCAGACCGTCCGACCCCGGCGAGGCGCGGACGAGTCTCCCCCTCGCCCCGACCGATGAACCGCCGCAGCTACGGGCGGACGCCGCACGTAATCGCACCCGCCTGCTGGACGCGGCCTCCCGGCTGATGTCCCAGTGCGGAGCGGCGAACCTGACCATGGAGTCGGTGGCTGCCGCCGCGGGGGTCGGCAAAGGCACCGTCTTCCGGCGCTTCGGCGACCGGGCCGGGCTCCTGATCGCGCTCCTGGACCACCGGGAGGTGCAGTTCCAGGCCGCCTTCCTCTCGGGTCCGCCGCCCCTGGGCCCCGACGCCCCCGCGGCGGAGCGGCTGCACGCCTTCGGGCCCGCCGTCCTGCGCCACGAACGCGATCACCACCCGCTGATCCTGGCCGGCCGGACCGACCCGCTGCGCGCCTACACCGTCCCGGCCAGCCGTCTGCGGCTCAGCCACATCACGATGCTGCTGCGTGGGGCGCGGGTGGCCGGTGACCCGGAACTGCTCGCGCACACCCTGCTCGCGTCCGTCGACACCGCTCTCGTCCACCACCTCACGCAGGAGCGCGGCATACCGCTGGAGCGCCTGGAGGAAGGCTGGCACCACCTGGTCACACGGCTCGGGGCGACCCGGCCGTCGGACCGGGCGGACTGTACGGACTCGCGTGACCGGGCGGACTGTACGGACTCGTCCGACCGGGCGGCTAAGGGCTCGGCGGTGGAGGGCCCGGCGGTGGAGGGCTGTGCCGGGTCGGGGGCAGATCGAGCCATCGGGCCGTACCAGGTGTGATCACATGGGTGTGGCCTCCCAGGACGACCCGGACGGCCGGGTGGTGCGAGTCCGGGACAGCGATCCGGAGCCGCTGGGAACGGAGGCGCAGGTCCACGTCCCAGTGGCGGCGGAACCGGATCCGTACCCCGAATTTCGAAAGCTGCGGCAGCGTGGCCGGCGCGAGCCACAGCGCGTCGTCGCGGGTCTCCAGCCCTGTCATTCCGCGCTGTACGAAGTCGACGGTGCCCGCCATCGCCCCCAGGTGGATGCCTTCTTCGGTGGTGCCGCCCTGGATGTCGGCCACGTCCCCGGTCAGGGCCTCCACGCAGTACTTCCACGCCGCCTCGCGGCGCACCCGGGCCAGAACCCAGGCATGGACCAGGGAGCTGAGCGTGGAGCCGTGACTCGTCCGCGCGAGGTAGTAGTCGACGGTGGCACGCCAGATGTCCCCGTCCAGCGGGTACCCGAGCCGGCGGAAGAGACCCGCGAGTTCTTCCGGTGAGAAGAGGTAGCCGAGCATCAGCACGTCTGCCTGCTTGGACGCCTGGTAGCGGTTGGCCGTGTCGCCCTCCGCCTCCAGGATCCGGTCCAGCCGCCGGATGTCCCCGTACCGCCTCCGGTACCCCGTCCAGTCGAGCTCCTCCAGCTCCCCGTAACCGGCGAACTGGCTGATGATGCCCCGGTGATACGGCACATGCAGCCGACGGGAGATGTCCTCCCAGCGTTCCGGTTCGGCGGAATCGAGACGCATCCGGTCGCACAGCCGCCGACGCCGTGTCTCGGGCAGGGCCCGGTACAGCTCCGTCGAACGTGACAGAACCCAGGCCGCTGTCACGTTCGTGTACGTGTTGTCGTCGAGGCCTGCCGCCTCCGTTCCCGGATAGGCGTCGTGGTACTCGTCCGGCCCGACGACGCCGCGGATGCGATACCGGGCCAGGGACTCGTCCCATGCGGCGCTGTCCGCCCAGAACCTGGCGATCTGCAGCAGCATCTCCGCACCCCTGGAGTACAGGTACTCCGTGTCCCCGGTGGCCTGGCAGTACTGCCACACGTTGTACGCGACGGCCGAGCCGACATGGTGCTGCAGCCGGGAACGGTCGGGCAGCCAGCGCCCCGAGTGCGGGTTGAGATGGAGTTCCTGGGTCTCCTCGCGTCCGTTGGCGGCGCTCTGCCAGGGGTACATCGCCCCCGCCCGGCCGGCCTCGCGCGCCGCCCGGCAGGCCGCGGGCAGCCGCCGATAGCGATAGTCGAGAAGGCCCCGTGAGACTTCCGGGAGATGCAGATTCAAGAACGGCAGTACGAACAGCTCGTCCCAGAAGACATGGCCGCGGTACGCCTCGCCGTGCAGCCCTCTGGCCGGTACGCCGACGTCGAGTTCGGCAGTGTGCGGGGAGAGCGTCTGCAGTACGTGGAAGAGGTGCAGCCGCAGAACGCGTCCCGCTTCGCCCGGGACGTCCAACCGGACCTGCCCCCACAGGTCGGCCCAGGCCTGCCGGTGCGAGGACAGCAGCTGTGCGAAGTCCGGGGCCCTTCGCACCGCGGCAACGGCTGCCCGCAGCGGGCTGCCGATCGCGAGGTCGCGGGTGGTGTGGAGGGCCACCGTCTTGTCGACGGCGACCGTGGCGGTGGTGTCGGAGTCCGGGCTCAGCGGCAGGACCAGCCGTTGGAAGACCGTCTTCTCCCTCTGCCGGGGGTGGGGATGGGGATGGGAGTGCGCATCGGGTCCCGGGGCGGAGTCGGGGCCGGTCTCGGGGCCGGGGCCGGTCACGGGGCCGGGGCCGGTCACGGGGCCGGGGCCGGTCACGGGGCCAGGACCGGTCACGGGGCCAGGACCGGTCTCGGGGCCGGGTTCACCGCCGTACACCGCGAGCGTGCGGGCCGCCAGCGCGACACCGATGTCCGACTCCACCGTGCGGCACTTCAGCGACACCACACCGTCCTCGTCCGCGCCGGTCACCCAGCCGGTGAGGTGCTGGTCCGACAGATCCCGGTACCGCGCGACGCCGGAGTTGCGGACGCCTCCGTCGATCCCGGACTCCACCTCGATCACGCCCGCCCACCCCTCCGCCCGGAACACCGTGTGCAGGGCGGCGAGATGCGGATCGCCCATGTGCACCAGACGGCACTGCTCCACGTGCAGCCGCCGGCCCGCCTCGTCCTCGTAGACGGATCGGCGGATCAGCGTGCCGCCGCGCAGATCGAGTGACTGACCGTGTTCCACGAGGTGTTCGTGGTCCGGGGTGAGCCACGGTCCCGGGGCGGTACCGGCAGGGTGGATGCGGTAGTGCAGCGGCAGCCAGTTCGGGAGGTTGACCAGGTCCTCGTTCTCGACCCGGCGGCCCCGGACCGTGGAGGTCAGCCGGTTGTAGCAGCCCGCCACGTAGGTGCCGGGGTAGTGCGGCCACGCCTCGGACGACGTCTCAGATGTCACGGGTGTCACGGGTGCCATGGGTGTCACAGAAGTCAGGGATGTCACGGGTGTCTCGGACGCGGCTCCTCGGGTGGCGAAGTAGCCGTTGCCGAGCGTGCACAGCGCCTCCCGCAGCCGTTCCTCCCGCGGGTCGTACCCCTCGTACGACCAGGTCCAGGCCTGTGCCATCAGTCGTCACCGGCCGTCAGCAGGTCCCCCGGATCGGACACCACGAGGTCGGCACCGTGGCCGCGGAGTTCGGCGGCGCTGGTGGGGCCGCCCGTACGGTCCACGCCGATCACGAGTCCGAAGCCGCCCCGGCGCCCGGCCTCGACCCCGGCCAGCGCGTCCTCCACCACGGCCGTGTCCCGGACCGGGACCCGCAGGCGCCTCGCCGCTTCGACGAAGAGCGCGGGGTCCGGCTTTCCCGGCAGCCGCAGCCGTTTCGCCTCGTTCCCGTCGACCACGGCGGCGAACCGGTCGATGAGGCCGACCCGCGACAGCAGTTCCGTCGCGTGCCGGGACGCGGACACGGCGGCACACGGCATCCGTTCGCCGCGCAGCACGTCGAGGAGGCGGACCGTGCCGGGCCAGACGTCGACCGGGTCGGTACGCAGGCCTTGCGTGAACAGTTCGTCCTTGCGGGCCGCGATCGCCCACACGGTCGCGGTTCCGGGCGGGTCGTCGGGGCTGCCTTCGGGGAGGACCAGCCCCCTCGACGCCAGGAACGCCGCCGCGCCGTCCCTCCGCGAGCGGCCGTCGACGTGGCGCAGGTAGTCGTCGACGGCATCGAAGGGCCGCTGCCCCTCGACGGCCGACAGAAAGGCGTCGAACGCCTTCTTCCAGGCTGCGGCGTGACTCCGGGCGGAGTCGGTGATCACTCCGTCCGTGTCGAAGACCACGGCCCGCACGGAGCGCAGGCACGGTGCCGGGGACAGTGCGGCTGCCACGATCGGGGGTCCCTTCGTCAGGGGCTCTGTTTCATGGCATCACGGTTCCGGCGCAGGGGCGCGGCGTGGCTCCGTGCGACGTCCCAGTGGGTCCCAGCAGTCCCAGAAGCTCCCAGAGCTCCCAGAGCTCCCAGAGCTCCCAACAGTCCTAGCAGTCCTAGCAGTCCCACCGGTCCCAGCAGTCCCAGCGGTCCCAGCAGTCCCAGCGGTCCCAGCAGTCCCACCGGTCCCAGCAGTCCCAGCGGTCCTGGCGGTCCCAGCGGTCCTGGCGTTTGCTGGGCGCGAGGGCCGTCCGGAGCCCGGGGCGGGACGAACGGCCCCATCCCACCGGAACGAGATCTGTTCCATGCTGGAGAGACATCGACCGTTCCCGATCTCCCGGGGGTCCCGATGCTCAGCCAGACACTCGACGACACGACGCTGACCGGCCTCGTCGCCGATGCCACCGCCGCCCCCTCCATGCACAACGCCCAGCCCTGGCAGTTCCGCTACACGCGCGCCGGCCGCACCCTCACGCTCCTTGCCGATCTCCGCCGCACGCTGCCGGAGGCCGACCCCGCCACCCGCGCACTGCACGTGGGCTGCGGCGCGGCCCTGCTGAATCTGCGGGTGTCCGCAGCCCACCACGGCCTGGAGGCGGTCACCGCGCTGCTGCCCGAACCGTCGGACCCGGCCCTGCTGGCCACCATCCGGTTCGGCGTCCGCCACGACGCCCCGCGAAAGCCCGAGGACGAAGCGCTCGACGCCCTCCACCCCGCGATCCCGGACCGGCACACCAGCCGCTACCCGTTCGACGACCAGCCGATCCCCGAGGACGTCCGCGCGCGCTTGGCCGAGGCGGCCCGCGTCGAGGGCGCGGACTTCACGTTCCTGGCCTCGCCGCATCTGGAGACCGTGCTCGAACTGATCCGGGACGCCGAGGGGTACAACCGCGGGGACCCGGCACGGGAGGCGGAGCAGCGGCACTGGACCCGGGACACGAAGACCGAGGCGCCCGTCGACGGAATCGCGGACTACGCCTTCGGCCCCCGCGACGCCTCCGAACGGGCGATCACCCGCGACTTCGTGGGATCCGGCGTATTCCCGGGCCGACCGCGCGTCCCGTTCGAGAAGCGTCCGCAACTGGCCCTGCTGACCACCCCCGGCGACCACGCCCTGGACTGGCTGTGCGCCGGTCAGGCGCTGGAGCGCGTCCTGCTCACCGCCACGCTCCACCAGGTGTCCACCTCGTTCTCGACGCAGCCCATCGAATGGCCGGACCTGCGATGGCTGCTGCGCGACCCGGTCTTCGGCACGGGACAGGCCCAGATGATCGTCCGCCTGGGGTACGGCCCCGTAGGACCACGCACGCCGCGCCGCCCCCTGGACCAGATACTGACCATCGAACCGTAGAAACAGAGCCGTGGAAACAGAACCGGTGGAAACATCCGTACGGAAGGCGGTGGGAGCGATGCGGCTCCCCGTAGTCGTCGGAGTGGACGGATCGGAGGGCAGTCTCCGCGCCCTGGACTGGGCGGCGGCGGAAGCGGCCCGCTCGGAGCACCCCCTGCGCGTCGTCCACGCCTCGCTGTGGGAACGCTACGAGGGCATGCACCCCGACTCCGACAGTGAGCGTCCCACCGAAAAGGCCCTGGCCGAGCATCTCGTCGCCACCGCCCGTGAACGCGCCCAGCGGCTCGGGCCCGAGGTGGCCGTGACGGCCTCCGTGGAACCCGAGGACCCGGTGGCCACACTCGTCAGGGAGAGTCACGAGGCGGCCATGGTCGTCCTCGGCTCCCGCGGCCGCGGGAGGATCGCCGGGATGCTCCTGGGGTCCGTCAGCCTCGCGCTCGCCGGCCGGTCCCACTGCCCGGTCGTCGTGATCCCGGCGAGGACACCGGACACCCTGCCGCAGTCCGGCCGCGTCGTCGTCGGGATCAGCGACGCCGCGGAACCGTCGGCGGCCACCGTCTTCGCCCTCGCCCAGGCCGCTTCGCGTCACGGCGAACTGGTCGCCGTGCGGGCCTGGCGCCGCCCCGCCCACCACGCGGTGGTCCATCCGCTCATCTCGGGTTCCCCCGCCTCCGCTCACCACCGGCAGGCCGAGGAGCACCTCGAAGAGGTATTGGCGCGGCTGGACCGGACCGGTGCCCCCGACGTCACCATCCAGAGGTCGGTGGTGCAGGGGCCGGTCCACCAGGAATTGATCGAAGCCGCCAAGGGTGCGGAACTGCTGGTCGTCGGCGCGCGGCGGCCCAGCGGATGGCATGGCACCCACCTGGGCCCGGTGAACCACGCGATGCTGCACTACGCGCCCTGCCCGGTCGCTGTCGTCCCTGACGCGTACCACCGCCCCGAGCCCGGGCCGGATACGGACTGAGCGGAATGTTCAGCAGCAGTTGCCGGGGCGCCGATCGGTAAGGTGCCGCAAGCCGCTGCAGCCGCAACCGGAAGCCGAGGCCGGAGCGGCCAGATGCTGCGCACCCCCGGCCGTAGCCCCCCGACCGCAAAGCGTCGGCCGCCCCGCCCCCTTTCGTACGCACGCCCCCACACACTCAGGAGCGCGGCGTGAACCTCTTGCGCCAGGCCAGCGACACGTACACCAGGGCGATCAGGACGGGAACCTCGATCAGCGGCCCGACCACACCCGACAGCGCCTGCCCGGACGTCACGCCGAACGTGGCGATGGCGACCGCGATGGCCAGCTCGAAGTTGTTGCCGGCGGCCGTGAAGGCCAGCGTCGCGGTGCGGTCGTAGCCGAGGCCGATGGCCTTGCCGAGCAGAAACGTGCCGAACCACATCACCGCGAAGTAGACCAGCAGCGGCACCGCGATGCGGACGACGTCCAGCGGCCGGGAGGTGATGGTTCCGCCCTGGAGCGCGAAGAGGATGACGATCGTGAAGAGCAGCCCGTACAGGGCCCACGGGCCGATCCGCGGCAGGAACGTCACCTCGTAGCCGGCACGCCCCATCCTCTGCTCGCCGACGCGGCGCGTCAGGAAGCCGGCCAGCAGCGGGACGCCGAGGAAGACGACGACGTTGAGGGCGATCTTCCCCATGGAGATGTCGAGCTCCTGGCCGTCACCGAGGCCGAGCCAACCGGGCAGCAGATCGAGATAGAACCAGCCCAGCACCCCGAACGCGACAACCTGGAAGACCGAGTTGAGCGCCACGAGCACGGCGGCGGCCTCCCGGTCGCCGCAGGCCAGGTCGTTCCAGATGATGACCATGGCGATGCAGCGGGCCAGGCCGACGATGATCAGACCGGTGCGGTACTCGGGCAGATCGGGAAGGAAGATCCAGGCCAGCGCGAACATGACGGCAGGGCCGACGATCCAGTTGACGACCAGGGACGACACCATGAGCCTGCGGTCACCGGTGACGGCGTCGAGCCTGTCGTAACGGACCTTGGCCAGGACCGGATACATCATGACCAGCAGGCCGACGGCGATCGGCAGCGAGATACCGCCGATCTCGACCTCGGCGAGAGCGTCGCCGAGCCCCGGGATCAGTCGGCCGAGCCCCAGCCCGAGACCCATGGCGATCAGGATCCACACGGCGAGGAACCGGTCGAGCGTGGACAGCCTGTCGACGATCGAGCCGTCGTCACCGCTCTGCGGCGGCACGGCCGCGGCGCCCGGTTCGGTCGCGGTCATCAGCAGGCCCGCTTCCGGCCGGTCTCGACGGTCGTACGGGCGACTGCGGCCAGCTCACCGAAGGAGCCGGCGAGCGCCTCCATGACCTCGGGCCGCAGCCTGTAGTACGTGAACCGGCCGCACGGCTCCGTCTCCACCACGCCGGCCTCGCGCAGGACCTTCAGATGGTTGGAGAGGTTCGTCTGCCGCGCCCCCGTCTCCTGCACGAGGTGGGTGGTGCACAGGGTCTCGTGCGCGAGCAGGGTCACGATCTGCAGCCTGAGCGGGTCGGCGAGAACCCGGATCAGGTCAGTGGTAGCTGACGTCATCATGGACTGATACTGTCACATCAGTGATGCCTGACGTCATAGTGCACTGATGTCACTCGCTCCTGACGCCGCCCCCTCTCGCCGCCCAGGTCCACCTTTGCCGCCACCACTGATTCCACCGCGCGACGCGCGACAGGAGAGACCCCCGATGCCCGACAAGCCCTCCGTGCTGTTCGTCTGCGTCCACAACGCCGGCCGCTCCCAGATGGCCGCCGCCTGGCTGACCCACCTGGCCGGGGACCGCGTCGAGGTCCGCTCGGCGGGATCGGATCCCGGCGACGCCGTGAACCCGGCCGCCGTCGAGGCGATGCGCGAGGTCGGCATCGACATCTCCGCCGAGATCCCGAAGATCCTCACGGTCGACGCGGTCCGCGAGTCGGACGTCTGCATCACCATGGGCTGCGGCGACACCTGCCCGGTCTTTCCCGGCAAGCGCTACCTGGACTGGAAGCTCGAAGACCCGGCAGGCCAGGGTGTCGAGGCCGTCCGCCCGATCCGCGACGAGATCAGGACCCTGGTCGAGGGCCTGATCGAGGAGATCGCCCCGGCCGCATCGGCGGCATCGGAGTAACGCCCGCGAACCCGCCGCATCGCGTCACGACCGCACCGCGTCACAGCCGCACCGCGTCACGACCGCACCGCGTCACAGCCGCACCGCGTCACGACCGCACCGCTTCCGCATTGCTCTGCGTTGTTCTGCGCCGCGAGGAGACCTGCGGTGGGCGTGGAAGTTGACGACCACTTGGAAAAGGTGGTTGATCAGGGTCCGTACGTCGTACTCCGTGCACGGCGTGGGGTCCCCCAGCCTGTTGTCGTCGATCCCGGCCAGCACGGGAACGGCCCGTCCGGCGGCCGTTTCCAGCAGCTCGCTGATTTTCTCCATCCTTCGACCCTGCACGCCGGAACCTACGGGCGCTTGAAGAAACGCGACATCGCCCCCACGGAGTTTCGCGCCCACCGTAGGATCGCGGCCATGCCAGGTCCGCGACGCGACACCCGGGGCATCGTCGATGCCCCCGACCTCTTCGCGCGGGTACGTTTCCGCCGCCGCGAACCGGCCCCCGGACTGCGGCCGTACCTGGAGCACTACTGGCTCATCGACTGGGATCTGCCGGAGCCCTACGCCTCCCATCTGGTGCCGCACCCGTCCGTGAACCTGGTCTTCCAGTGGTACGGGACCGAGGGCGGGACCCGAACCGGTGAGGACCACCACGACGCAGGCTTCGCCGAGATCTCGGGCATCGGCCCAAAGCTCTTCACACAGAAGCTGGAGGGGCGGGGACGGGTCTGCGGGGTGCAGTTCCGGCCCGGCGGATTCCGCCCGTTCGCACCGGACCGGCCGGTCTCCGCGTGGACGGGGCGGCGGCTTCCCGCGGACGAGGTGTTCACCCCTCCCGCCCCGCCATCGGCCGTGCTGGACCTGGCGGACGAGGACGCGCGGGTGGCGGCGCTCGACGCGTACCTGCTGGCGCTCGGCCCGGAACCGGACCCGCAGGCCGAGCGTGCGATGGCCCTGGTCGACCTGGTCCGTACGGACCGCACGGTGCGCCGCGTCGACGAACTCGCCCGCGTCGAGGGGCTGTCGTCGCGCTCGCTCCAGCGGCTGTTCGCCGCGTACGTCGGAGTAGGCCCCAAGTGGGTCATCCTCCGCTACCGCATCCATGAGGCACTGGAGCGGGCCGCGTCGGATCCGGAGGTGGACTGGGCGGCACTCGCGGCGGAGCTCGGCTACAGCGACCAGGCCCACCTGGTCAGGGACTTCACGGCAACGGTCGGCGTCCCCCCGACGGCGTTCGCCCCACGCTGACCCTGTCCCACTGTCAGCGCCCCGTTCTACAGTTTTGGCATGGAACGCACCGCTTCATCTTCCGTAAGGATCGAGCCCTGGTCAAAAACCGACCTGGAGCTGCTCCGCCGTGCCAACGCACCGGAGTTGATGGACCACCTGGGCGGTCCCGAGTCGGAGGAACAGCTCATGGCGCGTCACGAGCGCTATGTGGAGATGAGCGCGGACCGGACGGGCCGGGGCAGGATGTTCCGCATCGCCCTGGCCGACGGGGACAAGGCCGTGGGCACGATCGGCTTCTGGGAGCGGACCTGGCAGGGCCGGGAGGTGTACGAGACGGGGTGGGCCGTCCTCCCCGGACACCAGGGCCTGGGCATCGCGACGGCCGCCACGACAGCCGTGGCCGAGCAGGCCCGCGCCGAACACAGGCACCGTTATCTGCACGCCTATCCGTCGGTCGACAACGGCGCGTCGAACGCGGTGTGCCGCAAGGCGGGCTTCACCCTGATCGGCGCGTGCGACTTCGAGTACCCACCCGGCCATGCGCTGCTGACGAACGACTGGCGACTGGACCTCACCCCGGACGAGGAGGGCTGACCTCAGTCCAGATCGAGGGCCTTGTCGAAATTGAACGCGCCGATGCTCAGCCGCTCCCGCAGATAGAAGCGGTGGGCGTCGGTGCGCTGCGTGCCCGAGTCCAGATTGAGGTGCAGGCAGCCCGCGGCCCTGGCCCGCCCTTCGATGTGCCTCAGGAGCAGACGGCCGACACCGGTGGAACGGACCCCTTCGGCGGTCACCAGATCGTCGACGTACAGCATCCGGATCCGGCTGGTGTTGTGGACGACGCGCCAGCCGGCCGCGCCCACGCAGGCGCCCTCGTCGTCATAGGCGGCGCTGAACCGCAGTCCCTGCGGGTGCCCCTTCTCGTACACCTCCCGGAAGAGGTCCTCGGTGAGGTGCGGGCGGAGTTCACGCAGCACGGGAAGCAGGTCGGCGGCCAGTCGGGCATCGCCGGGTTCGAGATCGAGGATCTTCATGCGGGAACTGTAGGCACGCGAGGAGAAAGCCCTCGCCGACGCACCCCACCCGATGACATCCTGACGGGGTGAACGGACCGCAGATCCACCTCGAAGTCGCCCCCGAGCTGCGGCTCTTCGTCGCCCACGAACGCCGCCGGGGACGCTCGACCGTGACCACCGACGGCGCGTCCACCCTCGGCCACGTCGTGGAGTCGCTCGGCGTCCCGCTCACCGAGGCCGGACAGCTCCTGGTCGACGGTCGGCCCGTATCCGTCTCCCACATCCCGAGGGCGGGCGAAGTGGTAGAGGTGCGCGCCGTGGAACGCCCCCAGCGCGTCCCGGGCGCGCCCTTGAGGTTCCTGCTCGACGTCCACCTCGGCACGCTCGCCCGGCGGCTTCGGCTGCTGGGTGTCGACGCGGCGTACGAGAGCGAGGACATCGGCGATGCCGCACTGGCCGCCCGGTCCGCGGACGAGCGCCGCGTGCTGCTCTCCCGGGATCGCGGGCTGTTGCACCGGCGGGAGATCTGGGCCGGGGCGTATGTCTACAGCGACCGGCCGGAGGACCAACTGCGGGACGTGCTGGAACGGTTCACCCCGCATCTGGTCCCCTGGACCAGATGCACCGCCTGCAACGGCCCGCTGAAGGCTGCCGACAAGGACTCCGTCAGCGGCCGGCTGGAACACGGGACCCGGCGTTCGTACGACGTCTTCGCGCAGTGCACGGAGTGCGACCGGGTCTACTGGCGGGGCGCACACCACACCCACCTGGACGCGATCGTCGCGAAGGCGCTCCACGACTTCGCGTCCACTCCCCCGGAGCTCTGAGAGCCCGAGGAACCCCACAAACCTCAGGAACCCCAGGACCCCTACGCCCCTCACGAACGCCAGGACCTCAAGGTCCGAAGACTGAGGGGCCGCCCTCCCGCAACGCCGCGGCCCGCCGGGCGCTCAGCTCGGCAGTCCGCCGCATATAGCGATGAGCAGCGCCACCTCGTCATCGTCGTACGCCTCGAACGTTGCCGCCACGCGCCGCTCAGCCGCTCCCACACCGCGCCGCGCACTGCGGTGCCCCGGGATTTCTGCGGCCTGCGGAGGGCGTACGAAGCAGTCGCTGTCGGCCGACCCGTCGCTCTACGGCCGCTCGGCGGTCAGGTAGCGCTGAACGGTGGGCGCGAGCCAGGCGATCACCTCCTCGCGCGGCATCGAGACGGCGGGTTCGATCCGCAGGACGTAGCGCGCGAGCGCCATCCCCAGGATCTGCGAGGCGACGAGAGCCGCACGGCGCGGGGCGGCGGCCGCGTCGGGGCAGACGCCGGCCGCTATCGGGCCGAGCTGTTCGGCGAAGACCGCCCTCATCCGCTCGGCTCCGGCGTCGTTGGTGACACCGACTCTGAGCAGGCCCGTGAGCACGTCGTCGCCCTCCCAGCGGTCCAGGAAGTGCGCGACCAGGGCAGCGCCGATGTGTTTGCCCGGTATCGCGCCCAGATCCGGCATGCGCAGGTCGATCACGGACGCGGCGGCGAACAGCCCCTCCTTGTTGCCGTAATAGCGCATGACCATCGACGGGTCGATGTTCGCATCACGGGCGATGGCCCGGATCGTGGCGCGCTCGTACCCGTCGGCGGCGAACCGCTCGCGCGCGGCTTCGAGAATCGCGGCCTTGGTGGCGTCCGAGCGGCGGTTGGCGGTAGCGGGCTTCGTCTCCATGCCAACAACTGTAGGCCAACGCGCGTTGACATGCCAGGCATGACAGGGTTACCGTTGCCAACAAGCGTTGACCAACGGTTGTTGGCACGATGGTGACAGCTGACGAACGGGCCCAGGAGGCAGCCATGACCACCACCCCGAGCACCGCACCCGACACCGTCGACGTCCTCGTCGTGGGCGCGGGCCCCACCGGCCTGCTGCTCGCTGGCGACCTGGCCGCCCAAGGCCTCTCGGTCGCACTCGCGGAGCGCCGCCCGCACGAGACCGGCAACATGACCCGCGCCTTCGCCGTACACGCCCGCACCCTCGAATTGCTCGACACCCGCGGCGTGGCCGACGAGCTCGTCAAGACGGGCACCCCCCTCTCCGCCCTCCGCTTCTTCGGCAAGCTCTCGCTCGACCTCTCCCGGCTGCACACCCGCTTCCCCTTCGTGCTGATCACCCCGCAGTACGAGGTGGAGCGCCTGCTGGAGCGCCGCGCCCGCACCACAGGCGTCCATTTCCGCTACGACACGGAGCTGACCGCGCTCCATCAGGACGCCTCATCGGACACCGTCACCGCCGAACTGCACCGGGCGGACGGCAGCGCGACCACGGTCAGGGCCCGCTACCTCGTCGGTACCGACGGCGTGCGCAGCCGAGTGCGTCAGGCGCTCGGTCTCCCCTTCCCCGGAGAATCCGTGATCCGGTCGATCGTCCTCGCCGACGTCCGGCTCACCGAGGAGCCCCCGGACCTCCTGACGGTCAACGGCGTGGGGGACGCCTTCGCCTTCATCGCCCCCTTCGGCGACGGCTGGTACCGCGTGATGGGCTGGAACCGCGCCCACCAGGCCGCCGACAGCGACCCCGTCGACCTCGACGAACTGCGCCAGATCACCCACCGCGCCTTCGGCACCGACTACGGCATGCACGACGCGCGCTGGATCTCCCGCTTCCACAGCGACGAACGCCAGGTGCCCGCCTACCGCACCGGCCGGGTCTTCCTCGCCGGGGATGCCGCGCACGTCCACTCCCCCGCAGGCGGCCAGGGCATGAACACCGGCCTCCAGGACGCCGCCAACCTCTCCTGGAAGCTCGCCGCCGTTCTGCGCGGACAGACGGCCACCCCGGAGGCTTTGCTCGACAGCTATCACGCCGAACGGCACCCGGTCGGCGCAATGGTGCTCCGGTCCAGCGGCGCACTCATCCGCCTCGCCATGGCCCGCACGCCGCTCCAGCGGACGGCCCGCGCCCTCGTCGCCGCCGTGCTGTCCACGATCCGACCCGCCGCCGACAAGGCCATCGGCCAGGTCTCGGGCATCTCGATCGCCTACGCGGCCCCGCGCGGCGCCCACCCCCTCACCGCGAAGCGCGCCCCGGACCTGAGCCTGCAGGAAGGCCGCCTCCACCAACTCCTGCGCGCCGGCACGTTCGTCCTCGTCACCCCCGCCGACGCCACCCCTCCGGCATCACCCATCCCCTTGGTGCACGCCCACTGGAGGAGCGACCGCACCACCTCGCTGCTCATCCGCCCCGACGGCTACATCGCCTGGGCGAGCGACCACGCCGACCGGGCGGCCCTGCAGACCGCACTCACGCTATGAGCACCCACCTCGCACCCACCCCCGCCACCCCGCACCCACAGCGCCCGTCGTGCCGGCATCGCCCCGCGGACGGTCAGAACACGTACTCGTCCCCAGTGGCCGGGGCCAGCACCTCGTGGTCATTGTTCTGCGGGTTCCGGTCGGTCGCCCCGCCGTTCCACAGCGTGTCGACCCGCACGACGACCTCGTCCGGCCGCCCCGCGAGCTGCAGTTCGAGGGCGAGCCACCGCCCCTCCGTCTCGTCCGTGCGCAGCGCACCCGTCCGGCACAGCACAGTCAGCCGGTCCGTCTGCAGACAGCGTTCCGGAAGCTCCTGCCGCCCGGAGAGCGACACCGATGTACGCACCCGTACCGTCACATCGGCCAGGTTCGACGGACCATAGTTCACGCTCTGCACCCAGACACCGAGCCCCGAACCCCACAGCGAGACATGCCCGTGGTGCGACACATCCGCTTCGGGCCCGATGCCCCCGGCCGCCACCCCCGCCCCGGTTCCCGCTCCAGCCCCATTCCCAACCGCAGCCGCAGCCGCGCCACCCGTGCCCAGCACCACAGCCACAGTCACAGCCATGGCTGCCGCCACCGCGGCAGCAGCGGACTCCGCAGGCGCACCTCTACGTGTCACTACCATGCCCCGAAGATACAGATCACCCCGAATCATCCATATTTACCCACCAGTTCGGCGCGCCTTCCCTCGCGCCCCCCCTTCACCTCCCCTCGACTCCCCCGGCCTCCCCGGGCCTCGCCCCCTGGACCCGACTCCCTCCCCTCCCATGACACGCTGGATCCATGGTCGTCGCCCGCTCCGTAGCTCTGTTCGTCGTCGCCGCGCTTTTCGAGATCGGCGGCGCCTGGCTCGTCTGGCAGGGCATACGTGAGCATCGGGGCTGGATCTGGATCGGCGCCGGCGTCATCGCGCTCGGCGTCTACGGCCTCGTCGCCACGCTCCAGCCGGACGGCGAGTTCGGCCGCATCCTCGCCGCGTACGGCGGTGTCTTCGTCGCAGGCTCGATCGCCTGGGGCGTCGTCGCCGACGGCTACCGCCCCGACCGCTGGGACGTGATCGGCGCGCTGGTCTGCCTGGCCGGCATGGCCGTCATCATGTACGCCCCCCGCAACCACTGACCGCACGCCTGCCTATCCTGACCCCGTACCGATCAGCTGTCCGAGGAGTCCGCCATGGCCGCCACCCCGATCGCCGTCATCACCGGAGCGAGCAGCGGCATCGGCGCCGCGACCGCCCGGCAGCTCGCGGCCGCCGGCTACCGCGTGGTCCTGACCGCCCGCCGCAAGGACCGCATCGAGGCGCTCGCCGCCGAGATCAACGAGGCGGGCCACCAGGCAACGGCCTACGCCCTGGATGTCACCGACCGCGACGCGGTGGACGAGTTCGCCACGGCGTTCCGCACCCTCGCCGTCCTCGTCAACAACGCGGGCGGCGCGCTCGGCGCCGACCCCGTCGCCACCGGCGACCCCGCCGACTGGCGCCGGATGTACGAGACGAACGTCATCGGCACACTCAATGTCACCCAGGCCCTGCTCCCCGCGCTCACCGAGGGCGGCGACGGCACGATCGTGATCCTCTCCTCCACCGCGGGCCTCTCCACGTACGAGGGCGGCGGCGGCTATGTGGCCGCCAAGCACGGCGAACACGTCCTGGCCGAGACGCTCCGACTGGAGATCGTCGGCACCCCGGTCCGCGTCATCGAGGTGGCCCCCGGCATGGTCAAGACGGAGGAGTTCGCCACCACCCGCTTCCGCGGCGACACCGAGAAGGCGGCAAAGGTCTACGCGGGCGTCGAGGCCCCCCTCACCGCCGACGACGTGGCCGACACCATCACCTGGGCCGTCACCCGCCCCAGCCACGTCAACATCGACCTCCTGGTGGTCCGCCCCCGCGCCCAGGCTTCCAACACCAAGGTCCACCGCACCGCCTGAGCCCTCCGGGGCCCCCGAGGGAACAGCCGGACGGGCCCGGACACAAGTAGATCCCGGACAAGCGGACCTCGAATCGTAAGCGGACCTCGGCCGCAAACGGACCCTGGACGCAAGCGGGACCCCGGACGCAGGCGAGCCCCGGACGCAAGCGGGACCCCGGACGCGCAATCCGCGCCCGGGGCCCTCGTTTCGCATGCGTAAGGGGCCTCAGCCCTTCACGCACACCACCTGCTTGAGCTTGGCGACGACCTCCACCAGGTCCCGCTGCTGCTCGATGACCTGCTCGATCGGCTTGTACGCGGCCGGAATCTCGTCCACGACGCCGGAGTCCTTACGGCACTCCACGCCCCGCGTCTGATCCTCCAGGTCCCGCGCCGTGAAGCGCCGCTTCGCGGCGTTCCGGCTCATCTTCCGGCCGGCCCCGTGCGAGGCCGAGTTGAAGGACTTCTCGTTCCCGAGGCCCTTCACGATGTACGAGCCGGTGCCCATCGAACCCGGGATGATTCCGTACTCACCGGACCCGGCACGGATCGCGCCCTTCCGAGTGACCAGCAGGTCCATGCCCTCGTAGCGCTCTTCACTCACGTAGTTGTGGTGACAGCTGATCTCCGGCTCGAAGGTGACCTTGGCCTTCCTGAATTCCTTGCGGACGACTTCCTTCAGGAGCCCCATCATGATCGCGCGGTTGCGCTTCGCGTACTCCTGCGCCCAGAACAGGTCATTCCGGTAGTCCGCCATGGGCGGGGTGTCGGCGATGAACACGGCCAGGTCACGGTCGATCAGGTTCTGGTTGTGCGGCAGCTTCTGCGCCTGCCCGATGTGGAAGTCGGCCAGTTCCTTGCCGATGTTCCGCGATCCGGAGTGCAGCATCAGCCAGACGGAACCCGACTCGTCGAGGCAGAACTCGATGAAATGGTTTCCCGATCCGAGCGTTCCCATCTGCTTCGTGGCTCGTTCCCGACGGAATTTGACCGCATCGGCCACCCCGTCGAACTCTCCCCAGAAGTCGTCCCACCCCTTCGCCGAGAGGCCGTACACCCGGTCCGGGTCCACTGCGTCGTCATGCATGCCTCGGCCCACCGGAATGGCCTGCTCGATCTTCGACCGCAGCCGGGACAGGTCGCCCGGCAGGTCGTTGGCCGTCAGGGACGACTTCACCGCGGACATCCCGCAGCCGATGTCCACGCCGACCGCCGCCGGACACACCGCACCGCGCATCGCGATCACCGATCCGACCGTCGCGCCCTTGCCGAAATGGACGTCCGGCATGACGGCGAGTCCCTCGATCCAGGGCAGGGTGGCCACGTTGTGCAGCTGCCGCATCGCAACGTCCTCGACCGAAGCCGGGTCGGCCCACATACGGATCGGAACCTTCGCGCCCGGCACCTCTACGTACGACATACTTCCTCGATTCCCCCGAAAAGCCTGAAAGCGCAAAACCGGTGCCAAGGTCGACAAATAAGTCTGTCGACCGGCAATCACAGCGGCGCGTGCGATACACATTGTGTCCACCGGTCGCCACCGAGCGGCAACCGTTTTTCGCACGAAGGGAGCCCAGGACCGTGCGACGAATGGCGTACGTACCCGGCACCGCGCTATTGGCAGCGCTTGTCGTCGGCTGCAGTGCCGGCACCGGAACGGGTGGCTCCGCCCCCGACAGCAAGCCTGGCGAGGCAACCGCCACGGCCGCCGCACCGGGCAAGTACCGCACCCTCCTCGATCCCTGCCGCGCCGTTGCGCCGTCCGCCCTGAAGGACCTGCTCCCGGGCACCGCCGACCTTCCCGAGGACCAGCAGAAGAAGGTGTACGGCGGCACGGCCTCCGTCACCTACGACACCGACCGCCGCGTCGGCTGCCGCTGGAAGTCCGAGGCCTCCGACTCCTCGCGCACTCTCTTCGTCGACTTCGAGCGGGTCGTGTCCTACGACCCCTCGGTGAGCGACGACGACCGGGCTCGCGAGGTGTACACGAAGAAGGAGGCCGCCGCCGGCCTGACCGCGGACGCGAACACCGATGCCGCCACCGGCGCCGCCACGCCCGGCAGCTCGAAGAAGCAGACGCCCCTCTCCTCGGACTCCGCATCGCCCTCCGCCTCGCACGCCCTCTCCGGTCCGGCCGCCGAGGACAAGAACGCGGACAATCCCGAAGGCGACAACGCCGACAGCAACAACAGCGGACCCACCGACGGCAGTACGGCTGACAGTTCCGGCAACCCCGGAAGCTCCGACGCGAGCCTCGTCCCGCGCACCCTCGACGGTCTCGGAGACAGCGCATTTCTGGACGATCTGCTCACCCGGGCAGGTTCCACCACACAGAACCGCACGGTGAGCGTGGTATTCCGCACATCGAACGTCATCGTGACCGTCCAGTACACCGCGCAGCCGACCGTCTCCACGGTGGTCCCCGACAGCAAGGAACTGCAGGAGAAGGCCCAGTCGCTGGCCCGGAAGCTGGTCGAGAAGTTCAGCGAATAGCCCCGCCCGGAACGCCCCGGACCGGCACCGTCCCCGCCCGCCGAGCACCCGACCGAGGCGGCATCCGATCGCCGTCCGTCGTACCGTGGCCCTCCGGAACACCAGCCGGAACACCAACCGGGCCCCCCGGCCCCTCCCGGAACGTCCGCCGACCACCTGGCAGCCCGACCGCCGCGCCACCCGAGTGAAGGAACCATGCACCGTTCAGCCCCGCGACTCTCCCGCATACTCGCCTGCGCCGCCGTTCCGGTGATGCTCGTCGTCGCCGGCTGCTCGTCGGACTCCGGCGGCAAGGACAAGAAGGACTCGCCGGGTTCGTCCTCGTCGTCCGCAGCGCCGAGCGCGAAGAAGTCGGAACCGAGCGTCGCGCCCGCCAAGTTCGCCACGCTGCCCGACCCGTGCAAGTCGATCGCCAAGAAGACGGTCACCTCCCTGGTCCCCGATGCGAAGTCCAAGAACGGCACGCCTGCCAACTCCAGCGACACCTCGTACCGCGCCGGCTGCTCCTGGAACGGCCTCGCCGACAAGGGCGTGAACGGTTCCCAGTACCGCTGGCTCGACATCGGCTTCACCCGCTTCGACTCGGACCAGGCCCTGGGCAGCGGCGCCGAGCGGGCGCAGCAGGACTACGCGAAGCAGGTCGGCAAGGCCAAGGCGGCCGAGGGTGCGAAGAGGGTCGCCGAGGGGCCCGTCAGCGGAATCGGCGAGCAGGCCACCAAGATCACGTACGACCTCACCAAGACGAGTGAGGACTTCAAGTACGCGACGATCGTGGCCCGTACGGAGAACGTCGTCGTCACCCTCACCTACAACGGCGCGGGTTACGCGGGCGCGAAGACCCCG
Source organism: Streptomyces sp. NPDC057543 (assembly GCF_042801895.1). Taxonomy (NCBI): domain Bacteria; kingdom Bacillati; phylum Actinomycetota; class Actinomycetes; order Kitasatosporales; family Streptomycetaceae; genus Streptomyces; species Streptomyces sp. NPDC057543. The sequence goes on from NZ_JBHVFF010000011.1 coordinate 46,955, forward strand.
TCCGCCGACGACATCCTGAAGGGCGCCGAGAAGGCGGCCAAGGAGGCGGTCGCCTCGGTCGCCACCCCCGCCGCCGGCTCGAAGCCGGACGCGCCGAGCAAGCCCGCCGAGCCCAGCAAGTCCGCCGAGCCCAGCAAGTCCGCCAAGACGAGCTAGCCGACGCGACAGGGCGTGGCGGGCCCCTCGGGACGCGCCTCAACGCCCCTGCCCAGAAGCAGTTCTACGAAGCCCCGGACGAAGCCCTTCACCAAGCCGTTCACGAAGCCCGGTGCTCCCCCGAGTACCGGGCTTCGCCCCTCCCCGCGCAACGCGCCGCGCCCTCATGTGCCAGGCTGTGCCCGCCGGAAGTCGAAGCAGGACGTCGAAGCAGAGCATCAGCGCAGGGCGTCGGATACGGGAAACGGGGAGGGAATGCGGGTGGCCGCGATGCAGCTGACACGCACCCACCGAATACTCATCGGGCTCGTGGTCGCCGGTGCGGTGCTCATCGCCGCGATCGGTTTCGCGGGCTCGTACGCGGCGGTGCGCGAACTCGCGCTGCAGAAGGGCTTCGGGAACTTCTCGCTCGTCTTCCCGATCGGCATCGACGCGGGCATCTGTGTCCTGCTCGCCCTGGACCTGCTGCTGACCTGGCTGCGCATCCCGTTCCCGCTGCTGCGCCAGACGGCCTGGCTGCTGACCGCCGCGACGATCGCCTTCAACGGCGCCGCCGCCTGGCCCGACCCGCTCGGTGTCGGCATGCACGCGGTCATCCCGGTGCTGTTCGTGGTCTCCGTCGAGGCCGCCCGGCACGCCGTGGGCCGGATCGCCGACATCACCGCCGACAAGCACATGGAGGGCGTGCGGCTCACCCGCTGGCTGCTCTCCCCCGTGCCGACGTTCAAGCTGTGGCGTCGGATGAAGCTCTGGGAGCTCCGGTCGTACGAGCAGGTCATCAAGCTCGAACAGGACCGACTGATCTACCAGGCGCGCCTCCAGGCCCGCTTCGGCCGCAACTGGCGTCGCAAGGCACCCGTCGAGTCCCTGATGCCGCTGCGCCTGGCGAAGTACGGCGTCCCGCTGGCCGACACCGGTCCGTCCGGCCTCGCCGCCGCGGGCATCGAACCGGCCCTGCTGCCCCCCGCCCCGGCGCCCGCGCCGGCCTTGTCCGGACCGGATGATTTCCCGGAGTTGCCGTACGCAGAGCCCCACCCGGAGCAGCAATCCCAGCAGCAGCACCCGCAACAGCAGCAGCAGCACCTGGCAGAGCAGCAGCGCGCCCACCCCTCCGAGCCTGCCCCCGCCTCCGAGGAGTGGCCGCAGGAGGGCCCCGGCTCGCACGAGAGTCCCTGGTTCGCGGCGGCCCATGTCCCGGACGACACGTACGAGGGTGCGTACAACCCGGCGTACGTCGAGGGCCTGGAGCCCACCCCGATCATGGTCCCGTCGGGCGCCGGCGGCCGCACCCGCCCGCTGGGCAACGTGGGCACCATCGGCGCCGTCCCGGGCCCCCGCACCGCGGAACACCAGGAAGCGCAGCCCCAGCCGCAGCCCCGGCCCGAGGAGTCCCTGCCCAAGGAGCCGGAACCCCGGCCCGTGCAGCAGCAGGAGCCCGACCCGTCCGAGTGGGCCGAGGTCGAAGTCGAGTTCGGCAAGATCGCGTACGAGGCGTTCACCGCGTACACGAAGTCGCACCAGGACTACCCGAGTGCGGAGGTCCTCGACATACACCTCTCCGACCTCCACAACGTCCGCCATCCCCGCAGCGCGGCCCTGCTCCGCCGCCTCCTGCCGGGATTCAAGCAGCGCTTCGACACCGAGATGACCGAGAACCACATCGCGTAGGACCCCGCCCCGCCCGTCCGGCGTTCAGAGCCGGAACCAGCACGGACGCGACACACACGCGACGAGCACGCGACGGAGCCGGCAACGGCGGAGGGCCGTCACCCGAATCACCGGGTGACGGCCCTCCGTGTCGAGTACCCCCTACGCGCCCAGCAGCCTGCGCACCCGGTCCGCCCCCACGGCCAGCAGCAGCGTAGGCAGCCGCGGCCCCGTGTCCCGGCTCACCAGCAGCCGGTACAGCAGCGCGAAGAACGACCGCTGCGCGGCCTTCAGCTCGGGCGTCGGCTTGGCGTCCGGCTCCAGACCCTCAAGGATCTTCGGCACGCCGTAGACGAGCGTGGTGAGCCCGTCCAGCGACCAGTGCGTGTCCAGCCCTTCCAGGAGCAGCCGCAGCGACTCCCGGCCCTGCTCGTCCAGTGAGCCGAGCAGTTCCTTGTCCGGCTGGTCGCGGACGATGGTGCGGGCCTCGGCCGGGACCTGGCTGGTGATCCAGTTCTCGGCGCGGTCGAGGCGGGGCCGGGCCTCGTCGAGCGAGGTCAGCGGGTTCTCCGGGTCCAGCTCGCTCAGGATGCGCAGCGTCTGCTCGTCGTGCCCGCCCGTGATGTCGACGACCGACGCGAGCGTGCGGTACGGCAGCGGGCGGGGCGTGCGCGGCAGCTCACCGGCGGCCGTGCCGATGGCCCGCGCGTACGCGGCCGCGTCGGCCGACAGCACCGAGCCGTCGGCAACCTTGCGCGCCAACGAGTCCCACTCGTCGTAGAGCCGCTGGATCTCCTGGTCGAAGGCGATCTTGAAGGACTGGTTGGGCTTGCGGCGCGCGTACAGCCAGCGCAGCAGCGGCGCCTCCATGATCTTCAGCGCGTCGGCCGGGGTCGGCACACCGCCCTTGCTGGAGGACATCTTCGCCATGCCGGAGATGCCGACGAACGCGTACATCGGGCCGATCGGCTGCACGCCGTCGAAGACCTCGCGGACGATCTGACCGCCGACGACGAACGAGGAGCCCGGCGAGGAGTGGTCCACACCGCTCGGCTCGAAGATCACGCCCTCGTACGCCCAGCGCATCGGCCAGTCGACCTTCCAGACCAGCTTGCCGCGGTTGAACTCGCTGAGCCGGACGGTCTCGGCGAAGCCGCAGGCCGTGCACGTGTAGTTCAGCTCGGTGCTGTCGTCGTCGTAGGACGTGACGGTCGTGAGGTCCTTCTCGCAGTTGCCGCAGTAGGGCTTGTACGGGAAGTAGCCGGCCGAGCCGCCGCTGCCGTCGTCCTCGCCGGCCGCGCCGGAACCCGCCTCGGCCTCCAGCTCGGCCTCGTCGACCTTCTTCTGCTGCTGCGGCTTCTTGCCGCCCTTGGCGCCCGCCGCGCCCGGCTCCTTCTTCGTCCGGTACCGGTCGAGGACGGCGTCGATGTCGGCGCGGTGCTTCATCGCGTGCAGGATCTGCTCGCGGTACGCGCCCACCGTGTACTGCTCGGTCTGGCTGATGCCGTCGTACTCGACGCCCAGCTCGTCCAGCGCGGCGGTCATGGCGGCCTTGAAGTGTTCCGCCCAGTTCGGATACGTGGACCCGGCCGGGGCGGGGACCGAGGTCAGCGGCTTGCCGATGTGCTCGGCCCAGGACTCGTCGACCCCCGGGACTCCGTTGGGAACCTTGCGGTAGCGGTCGTAGTCGTCCCAGGAGATCAGGTGCCGGACGGTGTACCCGCGGCGGCGGATCTCGTCGGCGACGAGGTGCGGGGTCATGACCTCGCGGAGGTTGCCCAGGTGGATCGGGCCCGACGGGGAGAGGCCGGACGCGACGACGACCGGTTTGCCAGGCGCACGACGCTCCGATTCGGCGATGACATCGTCCGCGAAGCGGGAGACCCAGTCGGTCTCGGTGCTGCTCTGACTCTGAGCCACGGTCTGCACGTCCTTCTCTCTTGTGGGGCTCGCAGGGACAAAACCCCTGGCCGGGCCAAAACCCTTGGCAGGGGCAAAACCCTTGTGGGACTGGTAAGGCATTGCCCATTGTCCCAGGTCCCACCGACAGCGCGAAAACGGCTTTACTCTCCGTGGAATACTGGGTGTGATCCCTTGTACTCCTACGGAAACGGCAGCCAGCCCATGGCCTCGGTCAATTCCCTCGCTTCCTCGCTCCAGCAGCAGCTGGCGGACGCCCTGACGGCAGCTCTGCCGGATGCCGGCACCGCGGACCCGCTGCTGCGACGAAGCGACCGGGCCGACTTCCAGGCCAACGGCATCCTGGCCCTCGCCAAGAAGCTCAAGGGCAACCCGCGCGAGCTGGCGTCCCAGGTCACGGCCGCGATCCCGGCGGGCGGCCCGATCAAGGAGATCGAGGTCTCCGGCCCCGGCTTCCTGAATGTGACGCTCACCGACCGGGCGATCATCGAGACCCTCGCCGCGCGTGACGCGGACGACGAGGGCCGCCTCGGTGTCCCGTACAACAGCGCCGCGGGCACCACGGTCGTCGACTACGCGCAGCCGAACGTGGCCAAGGAGATGCACGTCGGTCACCTCCGTTCCGCGGTGATCGGTGACGCGATGGTGCAGATCCTGGAGTTCACCGGCGAGACCGTGGTCCGGCGCCACCACATCGGCGACTGGGGCACCCAGTTCGGCATGCTCATCCAGTACCTGATCGAGCACCCGGGCGAGCTGAACCACGAGGGCGCCGACAGCGCGGCGGACGGCGAGGCCGCCATGTCCTCCCTGAACCGGCTCTACAAGGCGTCGCGGGCGCTGTTCGACTCCGACGAGGAGTTCAAGGCCCGCTCCCGGGACCGGGTCGTGGCGCTCCAGGCCGGTGACGAGGAAACCCTCTCCCTGTGGCAGCGCTTCGTCGACGAGTCGAAGATCTACTTCTACTCGGTCTTCAACAAGCTCGACATGGAGATCCGCGACCCCGACATCGTCGGGGAGTCCGGCTACAACGACATGCTGGAGGAGACCTGCCGCATCCTGGAGGAGTCGGGCGTCGCCGTCCGCTCCGAGGGTGCGCTGTGCGTGTTCTTCGACGATGTGAAGGGCCCGGACGGCAACCCGGTGCCGCTGATCGTCAAGAAGGCGAACGGCGGTTACGGCTACGCGGCGACGGACCTCTCCGCGATCCGCGACCGGGTCCAGAACCTCAAGGCGAACACCCTGCTGTACGTCGTGGACGCCCGGCAGGCCCTGCACTTCAAGATGGTCTTCGAGACGGCCCGCCGGGCCGGCTGGCTGAACGAGGACGTCAAGGCCGTGCACCTCCCCTTCGGCACGGTGCTCGGCAAGGACGGCAAGCCGTTCAAGACCCGTGAGGGCGAGACGGTCCGGCTGGCCGACCTCCTGGACGAGGCGATCGACCGGGCGTCCGCCGTCGTGCGCGAGAAGGCCAAGGACCTCACCGAGGACGAGATCACCGAGCGTGCCACGCAGGTCGGCATCGGCGCGGTGAAGTACGCGGACCTGTCGACGTCGGCCGCCCGCGACTACAAGTTCGACCTGGACCAGATGGTGTCGCTGACCGGCGACACGAGCGTGTACATCCAGTACGCGCACGCCCGTTCCCGCTCCATCAAGCGCAAGGCGGGCGAGCTGAAGCCCCAGCCGCACCCCGAGCTGGAGCTGGCCCCGGCCGAGCGCGCGCTGGGCCTGCATCTGGACCAGTTCGGCGAGGTCGTGGCCGAGGTCGCCGCCGCGTACGAGCCGCACAAGCTGGCCTCGTACCTCTACCAGCTGTCGTCGCTCTTCACGACGTTCTACGACCAGTGCCCGGTGCTGAAGTCCGACGTCCCGGCCGATGTGGCCGAGAACCGCCTCTTCCTCTCGGACCTCACCGCCCGCACCCTGCACCAGGGCATGGAGCTGCTCGGCATCCGGACCCCCGAGCGCCTCTGACCAGAACGCCAGTCAGTCCGTACGCACCGGCCCGGTGGCCGTGACCACGAGGGACGCTAGTCCCACTCCTTGGTCACCCACTGGGCCGTGTCGTACCGGTACATGTACTGCGGCCGCGCCTGGATGCTGCTGGTACGGAACGGCTTCCCGCCGTCGTCGATGCGCAGCATCCCCGTCCGGCCGCCGCTGCTCCACTCCAGGTCCAGGTACCAGCTGACGTCGTGCCCTTCGACGTGGACCTTGAGGTCGAACACCTCCACATCGGTGGAGGACACCTGGAACGGGAAGTCCTTCGGCGGCACCCGCACGTCCCCCTGCTGCCCCGCCACCGGGGTGAGGTTCGGCCGGTCGTCGTCGAGGTCGATGTCGAAGGACTGCGGGGTGATGCCGCTCCCGCAGCCCTCGCCCATCGAGTACGCCGACCACGCCAGCGGCGCCTTCCGGGACAGCGTCCGCACATGCAGTCCGGTCAGCACGACGGCCTGCCCCGACTTCCCCTGCACGGTGAGTTCGAGCTGCATGCTGCCGCCGTCCACCCCGCCGAGCGCCTTGGCCCAGCCCCGGGTGCCCTGCGGCGAGGGCGGCGGAGGCACGTCCTCCGGCTTCTGGTCCAGAACGTAGTTCTGGCCGCAGGGCTCTTCCCAGTTGTACGAGCTGATGGTGGCGGTCAGCGGCACGCCCCCGCTCTGCTGCCCACCCGAACCGGATCCCGTGCCACGTCCCCCGGTCGTGGCGGAGGCGCCGCCGGACGGCGGGGACGAGACGGTCGCCGAGCCGGACGGCACGGGCTTGCCCGACTTCTTCGCCCCGCTCGGTGAGGCGGTGGCGCTCGCGTCGTGGCCGGGCCCGGCGAGCTCGGCCTCGCCCGGGTCCTTCGCGTCCACGGCGGGGGCGTTACTGAGATCGTCCTTGTCCGTACCCGACAGATTGCTGACGACGATCGAGGTGGGCACGGTCAGCGCGACGACGGCGACGGCCGCGAGCAGCACGCGCGCCCGTGCCGAGGCCAGGAACCGCCTGGGCCGGCTCGCCCCACCGGCCACGATCGCGGGCTCGGGTTCGAGCGTGAGCGCGGACGCGTCGCCACCAGCCTCGGCCTCGGCCTCGGAGCCGCGAACCGCCTCCGGACCCGAGTCGGAAACCATGTCCGAAACCGCATCCCGTCCCGGCTCCGAACCCGCGTCCCGTACCGGTCCCGCAGCCGCGTCCCGCACCGGCTCAGCAGCCGCAGGAGCAGCCGCGGCCGGGCGCCGCCGGGCCGCATCCGCCACGATCCATCGCCGGTGCAGCTCCACCAGCTCCTCCGGGCTCGCCGCACACAACCGCGCCAGCCGTTCCACCGGGGCGTACTCGTTCGGCACCGCATCACCGTTGCAGTACCGGTGGAGCGTCGACGTGCTGACGTGCAGTCTCCCGGCGAGAACCCCGTAGCTGCGCCCCGAACGGTCCTTCAGTTCCTTCAGCAGAGCCGCGAATTCCCCGGCCTCCGGCGTCGCCACTTCGGCGTTCCCCCTCCTGGTCCGTCCCGGAACACCGTTCCAGGGACGTGGAATCTGCCCAGGTCACAGTACGCGCAGGCATTCCAGCTTCCCCAATGGGCTGTTCGGCGTTGCGCTCGGATTCCGCCGCCCCGCAATCTGTGATCACACCGCAGCGACCACCGGGACAACGCAGTGCGAATCCACTACCGCATCGAGCTCATCGATGCCGTGGCCATCGGAGTGGTGATCGTGTCCACCGCGATCGTCATGGTCCTGATCTGCCACAACTGACCGAACGACATCACCAGCCCACACACGGGGAGTACCAGCATGCGCAGCAACCACATCCGCACCACCGCCCTCGCCGCGACCGCCCTCCTGGCCGCCCTCTCGCTCACCGCCTGCGGCGGCGACGACACGGACAACGGCAAGAAGGCGGGGGCGGCGGCTCCGGCGGCAAGCACCACCGCCACCGCCCCCGACACGGGCAAGGACGCCAAGGACGCTGAGGACACCAAGGACACCAACAGCGGCACGGCCAATGGCCCCGCCGAGAACGCCTCCGCCACCTCCAAGGGCTCCACCGGCGGCAGCAGGAGCGAGAAGAGCGGCGCCGGCACCACCGGCAGCGGCAGCGGCAGCGGCAGCGGCAGCAAGTCAACCGTCACCTGCACCGGCTCGAACACCAAGGTCACCATCAGCAAGGTGAGCCGTCCCATCAACCACCTGCTGCTCACGGCGACCAACACCGGCTCCGTACCCTGCTACGCGTACCACGCGCCGGCGCTCCGCTTCGACGACGCCCAGGCCGCCTTCCCGGTCCTCCGCGACAGCATCCCGCAGGCCGTGGTCACCCTTGCGCCGGGTCAGTCCGCCTACGCGTCGATCGGGCTGTCCGGTGAGCCGGACGGACAGGAGCTGCACAAGGGCACCCACCTCACGGTGTACTTCACCGGTAAGGCCAACCAGGGCTCCACGGGCGCCCCCGCCGAGCTGACCCTCCCCGCCGGCACCTCCTGGGGCGACAACGGCTTCGTCACCTACTGGCAGAGCGACATGGCCGACGCCCTCACCTACTGATTCCGCACGCGCCGAGCCAACAACTCGCGGCCCCCCGAAGGCAATTGATCGTAAGATCTGAGATCGAAACCTGGAGGGGGCAACGTGCGGACACACAAGGGCGCCGGATCAACCACCTCGGCCGTACGGGCATCGGCAGCCATCGCGGCCGCGGCCGCGTTGCTCGCCCTGATCACCGGCTGCGGCAAGGCGACGGGGTACCGCGCATCGGACAAGGAGTCCGGCAGCCCCACCGCCTCGCCGACCCCGAGTGTGAACCCGTCCTACGGCACGGAGTTCCTTGCCATCGACGAGTGCGCTGCTCCCGAACCCGGCCGGACGGGCGCCTACCGCGAGGTCCCGTGCGGCGACCCCGAGGCCGTCGCACGGGTGACCGGCCGGATGAGCACCGGCAACGCCGAGCCGTTGTCGGGTACCACCTGCCCGGATCACACGGACTTCGCGATCGATGCGTCGATCGGTCTCGGCGCCCCGGAGGGCGCACAGGTGGCAGGTGACGGCTACGCATGCATGCGCAACCTGAAGCCTCCGCACCCCGGCGATCCCGGCGGGGGCGGCGGCCCCAGGATCGAGCTCGGCGACTGCGTGCACAGCGACGGGAAGAACGGGGACGTGATCACGGAGGCCGCCTGCCGGACCAAGGGCAAGAAGAACGGCGCGACCCACAAGATCATAAAAATCGTTGAGGACGGGTTCGCGTTCGGCTTCGACGACCCGTGCGACTACAAAGCCGACGCCATGTTCACCGAGAACCCGATCTTCGACTCCGACCTCGCCAGGAACGACCGCATTCTCTGCGGCAAGAAGCTCTGATCCGGTCTCTCCGCCCGAAGTCCCTCAAGAGCCCTCGAAGATCCTCCCTCTCAGTCCCGGTAGTCCGGAGCCACCCGGTCCAGCAGTCGCAGCATGGCCGCCCATGCCAGGTCGTAGGCGACATCGTCCTGGAGGTCGCTGTCCGCGTCCGCGTCGCCCGCGAGCTGCCGGGCGGTGTACTCGCAGGTCTCGGCCGGGGGAACGGTCAGCGGTCCGCCGCCCGCCTGGGCGGTGACCTGGATCTCGCAGGCCTTCTCCAGGTAGTACATGCGCAGGAAGGCCTGGGCCGCGCTCCCGCCCACCGTCAGCAGACCGTGGTTGCGCAGGATCAGCGCCGGATGGCTGCCGATGTCCTCGACCAGGCGCTTCTGCTCGTCGAGGTTGAGGGCCACGCCCTCGTAGTCGTGGTAGCCGACGCGGTTGTAGAACTCCATCGACATCTGGTTCAACGGCAGCAGCCCGTCGCGCTGAGCGGCGACCGCGCAGCCGGCCCGGGTGTGGGTGTGCAGGACGCAGTGCGCGTCCTCGCGCGCGGCGTGGATCGCGCTGTGGATGACGAAGCCCGCGGGGTTGACGGGGTGGGACGTGGGCTCGACCGGATTGCCCGACAGGTCGATCTTGACCAGGTTCGAAGCGGTGATCTCCTCGAAGAGGAGGCCGTAGGGGTTGATCAGGAAGTGGTGATCGGGCCCCGGCAGCCGCAGCGAGATGTGGGTGAAGATCAGGTCGGTCATCCGGAAGTGCGCCACGAGCCGGTATACGGCGGCGAGTTCGCGGCGCAGCCGGGTCTCCTCGGCAAGGTTCGCGTCGGTCTCCTCGGCGAGACCCGCGCCGCTCTTCTCGGCGACGTCCGTGTCGTGGACGGTCGGCAGTTCGGTCACGAGGGGGCTCCTTCGAGCGTCGGGTCGACCACGGGGGTCAGCGGGCGCCCGGTGCGGTGCCAGGCGATGACGTTCTCGGCGGGCGCGCACACGTACGCCCGCTGCGAGGTGTCGGACAGGTAGGCGCTGTGCGGGGAGAGCTGGATGCGCGGGTGGGCGCGCAACGGGTCGTCCGGCGCCGGAGGTTCGACCGGGAACACGTCCAGGGCCGCGGCCCGGAGCCGTCCGCCGTCCAGCGCGGCCAGCAGCGCGGCGGTGTCGACGAGTTCACCGCGGGCGACGTTCACCAGGTAGCCGCCCGGCCGCATACGGGCGAGCAGTTCCGCGTCGACGATGCCGCGGGTCTGCGCGGTCAGCGGCGTGTGCAGCGAGAGCACGTCACAGGAGGCGATCAGCTCGTCCCGGCCGAGCCGCTCGACGCCGGACGGCCACCCGGCGGCGTCGGCGTGCGGGTCGTACGCGGCGACGCGCCCGAAGACCGGACCCGCGATCCTGGCCAGCTCTCGCGCGATGCGCCCGAACCCCATGAGGCCGAGCGTCAGCTCACCGGCCCGGCGCGGCAGTTCGGCGAACTCCGTGTTCCAGCCCCCACCTCGCACGGTGGCGTCGGCCTGGGGCAGCGCGCGCACGAGACAGAGCGCGGAGGCGAGCGCGTGCACGGCGACGTCCTCGGTCGCGGCATGCGGGAGGTTGCTCACCCAGACTCCGCGCCGGAGCGCCTGCGCGGTGTCGATCATGTCGTACCCGGCGGACATGGTGGCCACCATCCGCACACCGGGGAGGCGGTCGAGCAGCGCGGCGTCCACCGGCGCGTAGCCGACGATCAGCGCGACGGCGTCGCGTGCGGCCGCCGCGATCACGTCCGGGTCCCGGCTGCCCACGACCCGGGTGTCGAAGCCCGCCTCGGCCAGCAGCCGCACCCCCGGACCGATATCGAGTTCCTCGGGGTCCGTGAACACCACCAGGGGGCGGCTCATCCCATCCTCCTCAAGCTGCACAAGCTCCTCCGGGCCTTCAGCCACAGCGAAATACTGATTCGTTCGTCTCAGTTGCGCCGAACCTACGTTTCATTCGGCAGAATTGTCCAGAGACAGTGATGCGTACGCCGGTGACGCGCATCACCCGGCCCATCCCCCGTAGCTCCCGCACGCCGGTGGTCAAGAATGGGGCCCGCCCCGGGTGCGCCCGCCCCCGGGCAACCGAACCGAGGGGAAGCGCCCAGGTGGATCTGGACCGGACCGATCTGGCCGTCGTCCGCGAACTGCAGACGGACGGCCGCCTGACGTACGAGACACTGGCGCAGCGCGTCGGACTCTCCCGCCCCGCCACCCGCGCCCGCGTGCAGCGACTGCTGGCGGGCGGCGGCGTACGCGTGGTGGCCGTCGTGCATCCCGCCGTACGGGAGCTGACCGCCTCGGCCCATCTGTCGATCGGCGTGAGCGGACCGGCCGAGCCGGTGGCACGCGCGATCGCCGCCATGCCGCAGGCGCCGTTCGTCACCCTCACCGCGGGCAGCCGCGCGATCATGGCGGAGCTGCGCACCAAGGGGCTGGCGGAGCTGGACCGGGCCATCGAGTCGATCCGCTCGCTGGACGGCGTAGACGTCGTGGACCCGCTGATCTCCCTCCAGCACCTCAAGGACCCCTACCTGCTGGCGGGCCGGCCCGATGTACCGGAACTGGACGCGACGGACCGGCTGATCCTGGACGAACTGGAGCGCGACGGGCGACTGCCCTTCGCCGAACTCGCCGAGCGCGTCGGACTATCGCCCGGCGCCGCCCGCGCCCGCACCCTGCGCCTCCTCGACGGCGGCGTCGCCAAGGTGCTCGCACTGGTCCGCCCCGATCTGCTGGGGCTCGGCGTCCTGTGCGGATTCGCCGTACGCCTGGACGGCGAGCGGGACACCATCGCGCGGCATATCGGCGGATGGGACCGGGTCTCGTTCCTGTCCGCCTGCATGGGGCGCGCGGAACTCGTCGGGACGATCAGCGCGGAGTCGCTCATCGCGGTGCGCGACACCTTGGAGGACATGCGGGCGTGCGCGGGCGTGCGCGCCGTGGAGAGCTGGGTCCATCTGGAGCTGGTCAAGGAGCGGTACGACCTCACCGCCCCCGGCTCCTGAGCGGGATGCCAGACGATACGTAAGCCAAAACCCACATCACATTCCGAAAAATTTGTTAGCTGGAGGTCTAGGCAAGACATCGTCTGCTGCATATCGTCCATGCGAACGAATCGGTCGTCACGGACTCTCCGTGTGTACGGCCTCCCTCATGGACGTCCCAGGTCGAAAGCAGGCCCTCTCATGCACCACCCCCTCGACGACGCCGACCGCACGCTCCTGGTGACCGGTGCCGCCGTCGCCGCCCCCGGTACCACCGAACGCGCCGAGGCACTGGCCGTCCGCGGCGGCCGGGTCGTCCACATCGGCACCACCGACGACGCCCGCGCCGCGCTCGGCGGCCGGGCCGACGACGTCCTCGAACTCGACGGCGGCCTCGTCCACCCCGGCTTCGTCGACGCCCACTGCCACCCCGTGATGTACGGGCAGGCACTCGCCTGGGTCGACTGCCGCCCCGAACGCGTACCGGACATCGAGACGCTCGTCGCCGTCCTGACCGAAGCGGCCCGCGAACTGCCAGCCGGGGTCCCGGTGCGCGGCTTCGGCTACGAACACCGCCGCCTCGCCGAGCGCCGCCACCCCACCTGCCACGACCTCGACCGCGTCGCCACCGACCGCGAGGTGTACGTGATGAACGCCTCCGGCCACGGCGGCGTCGTCAACTCCCACACCCTGCGCACCTGCGGCGTCACCGCGGGCACCCCCGACCCCGAGGGCGGCAGCATCGGCCGGTCCGCCTCCGGCGAGCCCGACGGACAGCTCTGGGACGCCGCCTGCGACCTGCTCACCGGCCCCGGTGGCGTGAAGATCGGCAACCACGGCCCGAACTTCCACCTCTCCGAGCCCGACGCCATCATGGCCGACCACCTCCAGCGCGCCCAGGAGGTCTTCCTCGCCGCCGGAGTCACCACCGTCGGCGACGCCCAGGCGTCCCGGCGCGAGATGGAGACGTACCTGCGCGCCCGCGCGGACGGCTCACTGCGCCTGCGCGTCTCCGCGTACCTCACCTCCGCGCTCCTGGACACCGCGCTCGAACTGGGCGTCGTGAACGGCTTCGGCGACGACCTGTTCCGCGTCCAGGGCGTCAAGTTCTACGCCGACGGCACCCTCGGCGGCTGGACCGCGTACTTCCCCGAGGGCTATGCCGCCGACTGCTGCCACCACGGGCAGCTGTACCACTCCGCCGAGGAGTACGCCGAACTCGTCGGCCGCGCCCACCGCGCCGGGCTCCAGACCGCGACCCACGCCCAGTCCCCGTACGCCATCGGCATGGTCCTCGACGCCGTCGAGAAGGCCCAGGCGGACCGCGAGCGGCCCGGCATCCGCCACCGCATCGAGCACTCCGGTCTGCCCACCGACGAACAGATCGCCCGCATGGGCCGGCTGGGCGTCGTCCCGGTCATGCAGCCCCAGCACCACCTGCGCACCGGCGACGGCACACTGACCGCCGTCGGCGACCTCGGCCACCGTTACAACCCGGCAGGCGCCTGCCTGGCCGCCGGAGTGCCCGTCGTGTTCAGCTCGGACGCGCCCGTCGCCCCGCCCGCCCCGCTGGAGGCCGTCTCCGCCGCCGCGACCCGGCGCACCGTACTCGGCACCGTCCTCGGCGACGCCTCGCTGCGGATGCCCGTCGCCGACGGGCTGCACGCGCACACCGCCGCGGCCGCCCGCGCCCTGCACCGCGAACACGCCGTCGGCGCCCTGGCCCCCGGCATGCTCGCCGACTTCGTCGTCCTGGCCGACGACCCGCTCACCACCGACCCGGCGGAACTCGCCTCCATCGGCGTACGCGAGACCTGGATCGGCGGCACCCGCGCCTGGGCAGCCCCCGGCCGCTGACCCACCACCTCCCCGCTCCCCCACTCACGCACCTTCCGCCGCCCCTCCCGCCCCCGGAGGCACCGTGTCCCCGTCCCCATCCCCGGCCGCATCTCCATCCCCATCCCCATCCGCGCGGCCCACCACCGGGCAGAGCCCGTACAGAGCCGCCGTCGCGGCGCTGGCAGGCACGTCCATCGAGTGGTACGACTTCTACGCGTTCGCCACCGCCGCGGCGATCGTCTTCAACGACGTGTTCTTCCCGCCGGACATGTCGCCGTACCTCAGGACCCTGTCCGCCTTCGCGACCTTCGCCGTCGGCTTTCTGCTGCGCCCGCTCGGCGGCATCGTCTTCGGGCACATCGGCGACCGCGTCGGCCGCAAGAAGACCCTGGTCATCACGTTGGTGATGATGGGCGTCGCGTCCTTCGCCATCGGCCTGCTGCCCACATACGCCCAGGTCGGCGCTCTCGCGCCGATCCTGCTGATCGTGCTGCGACTGATCCAGGGCGTCGCGATCGGCGGTGAGTGGGGCGGCGCGGTGCTGATCGCCGTGGAGAACGCCCCGCGCGGCAAGGCCGCCTTCTTCGGTTCGTTCGCCCAACTCGGCTCCTCGGTCGGCGCGTTGCTGTCGACCGGCGCCTTCAGCCTGATGAACCTCTTCGGGCACGACGCGTTCATGAGCTGGGGCTGGCGCGTACCGTTCCTGGCCTCCGCCGTGCTGGTGATCGTGGGCCTGGTCGTCCGGGTCAAGCTGGAGGAGTCCCCGGTCATGGAGGAGGTGCGCAAGGAACAGCAGGCGAAGGACGGGGAGGAAGAGACCAAACTGCCGGTGGTCGAGGTCTTCCAGAAGGCCTGGCGGACCGTCCTCATCGGCGTCTTCGCCCTGGCCACCGCGACCGGCGGCTACTACGTCGTGACCAGCTTCCTGCTCTCGTACGGCACCGGCGACCTCCACCTGTCGGAGTCGATGCTGCTCAACGGTCTCACCCTGGCGGCGTTCCTGGAACTCCTCGTCACTCCCTGGCTGTCGTGGCTCGCCGACCGGGTGGGCTCGCACAAGGTCGTCATCGCCGGACTCGCGGGCGTCATCGTCCTGGCCCTGCCGCAGTTCATGGTGCTGGGCACCGGGAGCGTCTTCCTCATCTGGCTGATGATGCTGGCCATGCGTCTGGTGATGTCCGCGCTGTACGGGCCGATCGCGTCGATCCTCGTCGAGGGCTTCGCGCCGCACGTCCGCTACACCGGCATCTCCCTCTCCTACCAGATCTGCAACATGATCTTCGGTGGCCTCGCCCCCCTCGCGGCGGTCTCCCTCGCGGCAGCCGCGGGCGGTCACTACTGGCCGCCGGCCGCCATGCTGATGGCCATCTCGGCGATCGGCATCGCGTGCACGGCCCGCCTCCACCGGCTCGGCAGGGCACAGGCCGAGGGAAGGCCCCAGGCACCGGCGCCGCGCGAGACGGTGCCGACCGCTACGTAACCGGCTGCGGACGCGCGTTCCCCTGCCCACCCGCGGGCAGCACCGGGACGCCGACCTTGTGCC